>JANNDA010000998.1:0-14408 GCA_031387195.1 Planctomyces sp.
AAAAGTGGCGAGGTACTCGTCCTTGGTCAATACTCTCGTCAACTCAACGCCCCTCTGCTTCAAGCTGTGTGCGTCGCATCGGAAACCGGGAGCAGGCTATCAATTTCATCGCACGGCAACATCCTGATTCCGCGCGGGTTCAAAGTTTCCAATGCCTTCGGCACACAGGTTTTTCAAACCTGTGCCACCCTCGTAGCCACGTTCGCCAGAACGTGGGATTTTCGCGGGTTTGCCCACGTTCTGGCGAACGTGGCTACGGTTTTGAAACCGCTTCTCGTCGGTGTCAGACTTCCGAGAGCAGCTTCGTCAGCGCGCGTTCGATGACTTCCGGGCGGGTCATCGGCCCGTGTTTTTGAATGTACTCGTCGATCTCTTTGGAGTGACGTGAGACCACACCCGTGAGGCTCCTCACATACTGCCGCCATTCCTCACACACGGCGGGCATCTCGGCTTCGAGCAGCGGGCGCAATTGCTCATCCTCTGCGCGCAGGCGGGCGAGTTGCTCGGCTGAGACGTTGGGTTTGGCTTTCATGGTCAGCCCTCGGTGATGTAGGCGGTGCGCACACCCGACCCCTCAAGCTCACCCCTCCGTCAGCCAGCCGTTGATTGGCTTGGGTTGACGGTCTGGTGTTCCTGACGCCAAGTGAGGTACTCCCGCAGCGCGGCATTCACCGCCGCCTCATCCGCGAATGCGGCCGAAACGTCTGCCGCGAGACGCACCATGCGCAATCGTTCCCGATATCGCGCCGCGTACTTGCCACGGACTACGCCGCGCATCGACCGAAAATCGTATTCCGGCTGAAGGTCATCGTCCGGCACTGGTGGATTAGGGGAAGTTGCCATCTTCATAGTCCTTTCGTTCGCGACGACTGGCTTCACGGGCGCTGATGATGCGAACCGCATCGGCTTGATCGGTGTGCGAGACGAGCAACAGCCGCCCGTCAACCGACATGCCCATCGTCAGGAAACGATCCTCTTCGTCGGAATGTCCGGGATCGTAACCTGTCACTGACAGCGTGTCGGAGAAAACGGTCATGGCCTCTGCAAACGAGACGCCATGCTTCTCTGCGTTTGATTCGGCCTTGGCGTCGTCCCATTCGAAGTCCATCTCGCCCTCCCGCAACGTCGCGTTCAGAATACTCTGGCGTTTGCGATTGCGGAAGCGGGATCTCAAGCGATCGCATCACGACGCGCCGAGCGAGACCAGACTCACAACGCGGATTTCACGACCTCGAATGCGACGGCAGAGTCGTAGGGTGGGACAAGGTCGCTTCGACCGTCGGCCCACCAGTGATCGGACGAAAGTTGATCGTTGCGTTGTGGGAGAGGACATGAGTTTCCTTGCGAATCGGATCGGTGGGCCGTCGCCGAAGCGGCTTGTCCCACCCTACGGCGCAAAGTTGCCTGTGGAAGTCATTGGAACTTGATGCCCATGCCTTTGACCTTCTCGCGAATCGACGGGGCGGCGATCGACAGCGTGATTGTCGGCGATACGGATCGTGGCGTTGTTCAATTTGCCGCCGTATGCTCCTCTCGCATCTTCGGCTTGGCATGTTTTCAGCAAGGTCGGGAAGAGATCATGAAGTTCGATCGCATCACGCTGACCCCGTCCATCATGGGAGGTAAACCCTGCATTCGCGGGATGCGAGTGACTGTCGGCATGATTCTCGGCTTGCTGGCCAACCGGGTGTCGCGAGAACAAATTCTTGCGGAGTATCCATATCTCGAAGACGCCGACATTGATGCCGCTTTGGAGTATGCTACGTGGCGCGTTGAAGAACGTGAGGATGCGCTCGTTGAGGCGGCGTCATGAAGCTCGTGTTCGATATGAATCGCACGCCAGTGGTCCGAGTGTCGTCTTGATCCGTGGATCCAAAGTGCTCCCCAGCCAGATTGGAGATGTGGTTGCTGGGGTTCTGACGAAGTATGCAAAAGAATTAGAAGCAGGGGCGTTGATCGTCATTGATGACGCTCGCCAGCGTGTCCGTGTCTTGCCGCTGTAACAGGTCGGTTGGGAAGGAACACATGATGATTCGGCAGATGCCTTGGCTAATTGCGATCTATTGCCTCATGGCAACGTTCGCCGCTGCGGACGATCGCGATCAAGGCGACTTGGCAGCACCCAACTGGCCGCAGTGGCGCGGGCCGTTGGGGACAGGGGTCGCTCCGAATGCCGATCCGCCGATTGAGTGGAGCGAGACGAAGAATGTTCGCTGGAAGGTGGCTCTGCCGGGGAAGGGGCATTCGACGCCGATTGTTTGGGGAGATCGCATCTTCCTCACGACGGCGGTGCCGTATGGTGAGAAGTTGCCGCCGAAACAGAGCACGGCTCCGGGGACACATGATGGCGTGCCGGTGACGCAGCGGCATGAGTTCGTCGTACTGGCGATCAATCGCCGTGACGGGAAGATTGTTTGGCAGAAGACGGTCAACAAGAAGTTGCCGCACGAGGGAGGACATTACACCGGCAGCCTCGCGTCGAATTCAGCGGTGACGGACGGTGAGCACGTCTTCGCCTTCTTTGGCTCGCACGGGCTGTATTGCCTCGACATGGAAGGCGAGGTGAAGTGGCAGAAACAATTCGGCGAGATGCAGACCAAACACGGTCACGGAGAGAGCATTTCACCGGCGCTCTATGGCAACACGTTGGTCGTCAATTGGGATCACGATGGGCCGTGCTTTGTCGTCGCGTTCGACAAACGCACTGGGCGACAGCTTTGGAAAGTGGATCGCGATGAAGACACATCGTGGTCCTCGCCGATCATCATCGAGCACGATGACAGGCCGCTGCTCATTGTCACCGGGACCAATCGTGTTCGCGGCTATGACTTGAAGAACGGCAAGGTGATTTGGGAATGTGGCGGGCTTTCCTCAAACGTCGTGGCCACGCCGGTCGCTGCCGATGGGATGCTGTTTGCAGGCAGCAGCTATGAGAAGCGATCGTTGCTGGCGATCCGTCTGGACCGCGCCAAAGGGGACATTACCGGTACAGACCGCGTCGCCTGGAGCCGTTCTCGCGGGACGCCCTACGTGCCGTCGCCGTTGTTGTATGGCGACTCGCTCTACTTCCTGACGCACTATCAAGGCATTCTCTCGCGAGTGAATGCTCAAACTGGCGAAGACCGTCCGGGGCCGATTCGGCTCGGCGGCATCGGCAACGTGTATGCGTCGCCGGTCGCGGCGGGACGCCGCGTCTACGTGACCGATCTCGACGGCAACACGATGGTCCTGAGCCACGAAGACAAGCCGCGCGAATTAGCTCTCAATCATCTCAACGACGTCTTTGCCGCCTCCGCCGCCATTGTCGGTCGCGAACTATTTCTGCGCGGCGAACGATCTCTTTATTGCATCGCACAACCGTAGCTGAGCGACGTTTACGGCTTCAGCTTCACTGGCTGCGCCGCCCGCACGATCATCAAGTCGGTTTGTAATTCCGGGCGGAAGGTTCGTTCGCCTTCGAGGCCCATTGATTCGTTGACGTACTGGTCGAGATCCACGCCATCGCCTTGCAGGAAGGCGAGCACTCGGCCGTTGGGATGGACCAGCACGTGCTTGGGTGCGTTTGGGATGTTGGCTGATGAACGCTGAATGACCCCGGCACCGCCGAAGCGACCTCGCGCTGGAGCATTCTGCGGCAGAGGTTGTCGAGTCGGGGAGACCGGTTGCGGCGTTGTGGGTCGCGAACGAATCGCGGGAGCCGGTGCGCGACCGGGCTGTGTCGGTCGAACCGTCGGGTTCTGGACCGGCAACTGACCACGGTTCACATTGACGGGTTGAGTTCCCGGCTGAGGTTGTCCTTCAGGAACGACCGTTGGAGGAACGAACTGTTGGCCCACTCGTTGCGCGGAAGCGAGTTCGGCATCACGGCGGTTGGTCTGCTCCATGATTTGGGCGACCTCGTCGTAGACCGATTTCGTTCGCTTGTACTTGCCGAGTTGAGTTAGCCGACGCGATGCGGCATCGGCGGTATCGTCGTGAGACTGCAACTCCAGCAACTCTTGTTCGATGTCACCGAAGTTCCATTGCTTGGTGTCTTGTTGAGTGATCTCTTGCAGTTGCCGATCAATGCTCGCCAAGCGTTGCTGCCGATCGGAGCTTCCAGATTTTCCATCCGCAGAACCAAACGGCGACGCGGTGTCGGCACCACTCTTGGGACGTGTTTTTGATCCTGGCGTTTTCGAGGCGACGTCTTTCGGTTGCGGCACTTTGTCACCGAATGTTTCCGCAGGTCCGCTGTCCTTGATCGCTTCCAATTCGGCCATATCAACGGGCGAGACATTCGGATCACGGACTGCACCAGTTGAGTCGCTGTCGTCAGAGAACGGATCGCCGCTGGGACGCTTCGTTTGCACGAGCAGTTTTGACTTATCCGCCGAGACGGCCTTCGCGCCGGGAATCCAACGGTAGTGGCCTTTCGGCGGTTTGATCTTCAGATAGGCCACTTCGCCGCGTTCATCTTTCAAAATTTTTTCGGCAACGATCTCGACCTCTTCCCCTTTTTGCAGACGGCGTTGTTCGACAAAGTGATCGTCACCGAACGATGTCCCAACCCAAGCGATGACGGGCGTGTCGCTGATGATCGTCCCTTGCTCACCTTCGCGACGTACAAACTCAGTGCGGACCCAGGAAAAACTGCCGAGCGGCGGTTCGATCATGAACCATCCGCCGGGATCTTGACGAACGACCGAAACAGGGTCTCCTTTGCGGAAACGGCTCGTTGGGTAGTACTGCTTGCCAGGACCGCTGCGCGCGTAAACCTCGTCATCGACGATGGCTGCGTCATACGGAAATGATCGCGAAACTTGCGCAGCAGCCGAGTTCACCAAGGCGTTCAGCGATGAGACCAACATCAGCATGATGACGATTGTTCGCATGGCCAATCTCCTGAAATGCGGTGCGGAAAACCCGACAGACAGCGGGCTAACAGCGGGGCGGGAAAGAGTGAGTCGAACACAGAGAGGAATTTTGGATGGGGTCGGGGTCATATCGAAATCTCCGGAAAACGCTCAAGGTCATTCAGGTTCTCGAATCTCTACTTCCTCTCCGTCTGGCCCAAGTAAGTACGCGATTCGACCCGCTCCTGAAACGGGCGGGACAAACGGCTCTGGGTGAGATGGATGCAATTGGGCTCCGAGTCTTGTGGCTCGTTCCAGGAAGGCATCGAGGTCTTCTACCTCGAATGCTAAATGGACAGGGCCGGGGATGTAGTCGGTCCACTGTTGAAGAAGCTCTTCTTCACCGGATCTTGTGCTGAATAACTCGATGCTGATCTCGCCGACTTTCAACCACGCCATTTCGCGCCGCTTGAACGGACGCCGGACGAGCAGTTCAGCACCGAGCAACTCGGTGTAAAACTGCAACGATTGATCGAAATGGGCCGTTTGCACGGCGACATGGTGAAGTCGAACGGTCATAGGGGCTCGTGACAAAAATTTTGGAAGAAGCTCTGGCGGTTGAGGACTCCGACTCCATTTCCCGGTTCGTGTTGGCCCGTGCGAGTAACTCCAAGACCCATGTGAGTCATCCTGTCGTTCAACGTGGGTAGTCTGGGATGACTTGCTTGCCCTCCAGATGGCCCTACCATTCGCCTCCTCACCGTCACTGATTAAGTATGACACACAGAGTGACGGCGGACGGAAACTGTCGATTCCGTCACTGCGAGCGAGCCGCTCGCGAGACTGCGGGTGCTCCGCGTCGATTGTGAGCCGCAACGTCCTGCGGGTAACGACAAGCCGGCCGTGAATGAGCTGGCAAATGGAGAGCGGAGTTATTGCATGAGAATCTGGCCAGGAAGGCCGTCCCCATTGGGAGCGACATGGGACGGATCGGGAGTCAACTTTGCTTTGTACTCCGAGAATGCGACGCGCGTGGAGTTGTGCTTGTTCGATTCCGCCAACGCTCGCAAAGAAGCGCATTGCATCCCTTTGCCCGAGCAGACCGACCAAGTTTGGCACGGTTACTTGCCCGACATTCGGCCGGGACAGCTCTACGGATTTCGAGTCAGCGGCCCGTACAACCCTTCGG
Source organism: Planctomyces sp. (assembly GCA_031387195.1). GTDB lineage: Bacteria > Planctomycetota > Planctomycetia > Planctomycetales > Planctomycetaceae > SXKJ01. The sequence goes on from JANNDA010000998.1 coordinate 6,025, forward strand.
CCGGACATCGTTTTAATCCGCACAAGATCCTGCTTGATCCTTATGCGAAAGGGATCGGTCGCGACGTGCGCTGGGCCGATTCGATGTTCGGCTATGAAGTCGGACACTCGGCTCAAGACCTGTCGTTCGACTCCCGCGACAACGCCGACTGCGCTCCGCTGGCAATCGTCGTCAACGATGCCTTCGTCTGGCGGAATGATCAACTGCCGAAAACACCGTGGCACAAGACGGTGATTTATGAAGCTCACACACGCGGCTTCACGATGCAGCATCCCGGAGTCCCCGAACATCTGCGCGGAACGTATGCCGGACTGGCGACGAAAGCCTCGATTCGACATCTGCTGAAGCTCGGAGTGACGGCGGTCGAGCTGATGCCGGTGCATCAGCACATCGACGACCGGCATTTGATGGAAAACGGACGGACAAACTTTTGGGGCTACAACACACTGTCGTATTTCGCGCCGGAGATGCGTTACGCGGCGGCGAAGTCACCGCAAGAAGCGGTGCGTGAATTCAAACGCATGGTCCGCACGCTGCATGCGCATGGGCTCGAAGTGATTCTCGACGTGGTCTACAACCACACGGGAGAAGGAAGTCAGCTTGGTCCGACACTCTCGTTGCGCGGGATCGACAACGCTTCGTATTATCGGCTGGTGCCGAATGATCGTCGGCATTACATGGACTTCACCGGCTGCGGCAACACCTTGAACATGGTTTGCCCGCGCGTGCTCAAACTGATCATGGACAGCTTGCGGTATTGGGTGACCGAGATGCACGTCGATGGATTTCGATTTGACCTCGCAGCAGCGCTCGCACGCGAGCTGCATGAGGTCGATAAGCTCGGTGCGTTCTTCGACATCATTTGCCAAGACCCGGTCCTCTCACAGGTCAAGCTCATCGCCGAGCCGTGGGATCTTGGTCCGGGCGGTTACCAAGTCGGAAACTTTCCAGCCGGTTGGACCGAATGGAACGGCAAGTATCGCGACACGATTCGACGCTTCTGGTGTGGTGACGGCACAGCCGTTTCGGAGTTCGCGACGCGGCTCACCGGGAGCAGTGACTTGTACGGACACAGTGGCCGAAGACCGTATGCGAGCATCAATTTCGTGACCTCCCACGACGGTTTTTCGCTCCACGATCTGGTCAGCTACAACCACAAACGAAACGAGGCGAATGGCGAGCACAATCGCGACGGCGAACAGCACAACATCAGTTGGAACTGCGGTGCCGAAGGACCGACGGATGACCCGCAGATCATCGAATTGCGCGAGCGTCAGAAACGCAATTTCTTCCTGACGTTGTTGCTGTCGCAGGGCGTGCCGATGATTCGCGGCGGCGACGAACTCAGTCACTCGCAGCAGGGAAACAACAACGCTTACTGTCAGGACAACAAACTCAGTTGGCTTGACTGGGAGCTGACGCCGCAGCAAACAGACTTCCTCGACTTCACTCGGAAAGTCGTCGCCCTCTGGCAAGAGCATCCCGTTTTTCAGCGACGTCACTTCTTTCAAGGCCGCTCGATCCGCGGCAGCGAAGTGCGTGACATCACATGGCTCAATCCGACCGGCAACGGGATGACGGATGCGAATTGGCACTCGGACCTCAATCGCTGCCTCGGCGTCTTCCTGTCCGGTGATCTGATTGACGAAGTCGATGAAGAAGGCCGACAGATTGTGGATTCTTCGATCTTGATGCTGATGAACTCGTCCCCGAACGATGTCACCTTCACTCTGCCGCTGCTAAGCAAGCACGAGTTTTGGTGGCCGTTGCTCGACACCATGCGACCGAAGGCCCAACCCTCTCGCTGGCCGGGCGGTGGCTCGTATCTGTTGGCCTCTCGCTCGATTGCCGTGCTGCAACTCAAACAGACTTGGCCACAGACCCTTAAGAAATGGGTCTCAGGTTTTCGCCGCCAAGCTCGGAAGCCGTGAGTCATTCCAGCGGTCACATGAGGAGTCGGGTGTTCGCGATTCAGATTTCTAAATTAGGGTGCCCCAGCTTTGAAAAAGCTGGATGCCGCAGGCACAAGAAACCTGGAACGAACGTTGACTCCAAAGTTGAGGCCGGTTTGCCGACTCCGCTCCAACTCCGAGTTTCTGATGCTGCGCACACAGCTTGCCTAAAAGGCAAGCTGTGCCACCCGCGACGAGGCAATCGACCGAATCAGCCGAGTTGTCCGTCAGTTGTGTGGATCAAAGACAAATGCCTGACACAGTCCGTGCTGGATTCCGGTGATATCCCGCTGTCGGCAGGACTCCCATTCATTGACAATCTCTTGCACCGATGGGAACTTACATCCCAACGTCGAGCGGACCTCGTTGCAACACACACCGTGCTAGCCCGCGTTCCGCTTACTCAACTGTTGGGCGATCAACCGCAGAACCGCAATGAACCACAAGTCCACCGCGCGACCAACGCGTTGTCCCCGTTCGATCCCGTAACCCGCACCGTCCATCGCCGATTCGTGGTTGAAGCGTTCTCCTACGATTGACCGATTGCCATGCCAACGAGATATCGGAAATACGCCGCTGCTCTTTTATTGATCGTTGTCGCGCTACTTACCGTGACGGTCGGTAAGTCGATGTGGACTCGCAGGCTCTGGTTCGATCTTCAAGCCCAACAGCTTGCGACGATCGAACGCATTGGAGACTTCCCACCGGTTGGCTGGGATGGTGCAACTTGGAAAAACGCCCTTGTCACTCCCTACAATGTGTGGGGCAATGTAACGTTCACCCCTGACTACTCGAAGATCAGCAACGACGAGATGCGGACTCTGAAATCGAAGCTTGACCAGATTTTCGCCGAGACGACACGGCAAAACAGCATTGAAAGTGTTGACCGAGTTTTTGAATTGTTGCTGCAGCGTGGCCAGAGGACCGACTTCATCTCCGCGTATCGCGACGAGTTTCGGACATACGGTGATCCGAAGTCGCTTGGCCGTTAATCACGAAACGAACCACAGATTCCGTCTGATTGTCGTCCGGCAAACCGAACGTCGCTCGACCATCGACGCGAAATCAAAACGAACAACAGCCGGTTGACGGGCAACCGGCGAATTGAAAGTCGTTCGGCGTCCGAATGGTTAATGAACCGCAACCGAGCAATCGCCCAACAAGCGGTTCAACCGGAGCGGCGGTTGGCGCGTTTTCTGTCTTTCAAGCTTCTTGGCCGCCGCCCGGTTAACCTGGTCGTTGGGCAAATGTCTGGTAAGGATGGTCCGCTTCGGAAAGGCGGACTATCGACTTACGAAACAGAGTTCGATCCGGCTTCACGAAAAAAGCCACAGGCTGGCAGCCTGTGGCTTTTTTGTTTGTCGCGGAGAAACCTGGAAGCGATTTCTATTTTTCCGGTGTCAGCGGAACTGGAATCGGGATGATCGTCGGTTCGGTTGCCGGTGTTGGTGATGTTCCCGGTTGCTGATTCTCTGACGTCGGTTGGAACAAGAGGAAGAATCCCCCGCCGCCGCCACTGATCGCGTTCGCGTTGTAGATGTACTCGGCGTTGAGCGCCTTGGTGATCTGCGTTTGCACCTTCTGCAAATGGGCGGACGTGTAAGGATCGAGATTGCCCGGAGCTTCTTTCAGGATCCGGTCCACGTTGGCCTGAATCTTCTTCACTTCCACCAGCGCGAGATTGGCGATCGCTTTACTCGCTTCGGTGTCGATGAACTTTGCGGGAAGCGTCAGCTCGATCAGGCGATCGAGATGTTCTTGCTGCAAGTTGCGACGCAGGCTGCTGATCATGGGGACTCGCGGCGTGAACTGCTTGTCCGGATTTTTGTCTGCTTCACGCCAAACGTTCGCGGTGATACCCGCCAAGATTTCAGGCAGCGTGACCGCGTCTTGATCCGCAGGAATCGTGAGTTCGTTGTCGTAGATACGGCGGAGCGCCGTCGGTCGCAACAACGAAGTCATGATCGAGGCTTGGAACGCGGCGATCCGATCATTGATCGGGTACGTCGCATCTTCGACGTCCATGCGGTCGTTCTCGATCCACTTGTCCTTAGTCATTCTCGCGAGCAATGCGGGAGTCAAACCGAAGGCGCTGTCTTCAAACGCATTCCCGATGACGAACTTCAGTGCCTCACGTTGCATCGCTGCAGGGACCGGTTCGATCGGTGCTCGACCGTTCTTGTCACCCTTGCGATCGCGGTTGATGAATGCGCCGCCGAGCCAGTTGGCCATCATGCTGGTGGCTTGCATCTGCATGTTGAAAGTGAGTTCGTAACCGTATCGCGCCTTCGACCATGACTGCCCGTCTTTAACGAACTTGTCGATGATCTTCTCGCGATGACGCTGAATCAGCCGCGTTTGATTCTGAGCGTAATCCAGCGGGTTCTTACTGAAGTCATAACGCCGAGCCAACGGGTCTGGGCCGACTGTGTCTTCATCAGTCGCGTAGGCCAATTCCGGCTCGGCCACTCGGTCAAGGATCGGCTTGAGGTCGCCGGAGAAGGTGTAGCCGTACTCGATCGCCCACAGGTCGTAAGGTCCGATGCTGGCCAACGTGTAGTCCCCTTGGAACTTGTTGTTGGGGTCAGCCGGGACGTGCATGTTGATCGGCGTGTAGTCCATCACCGATCCACAGTGCGGCTTCTTTCCTTTGATTTCGTCACTATTGATTTGAGCGAGTGTGTAAACGCTCGACGCTTTGAAGTTGTGTCGCAGGCCGAGCGTGTGACCCACTTCGTGAGCGACCAATTCAGCGAGCAACGGGCCAATGAACGACTCCGGCATCCCGTCGAGTTTCGTCTCTTCGGGAACGACGGGAGCACCAGGCTGTTGCTCAATGATTTGTGCCGCATCCAACTCAAACGCCATGCGAGCCAGCGCCAGATCAACGCCTTTCCCTTCGGAAGCTAGGCACATGCCGTTGACTTGGCTCGTGCGGCCGGTGAGCCCGTCGAACGGATCGTCACCCAACATCGGCGTATTCACGCGGCTCATCGGATGACCGGAGAACTGGGTCGCCGCGTCGCGTTGAATTTGTGAGGCCAAGAAATTCCGTTGTGACGGAGCTGCCAAGCGAACTCGTGGATCCCACTTCGGATTGCGAGCCAGCCACGACAGCGTGTCGGCATCGAAACCTTCCATCGCAATCGATGGCAGAATCTCGTTGAACTGCTTGTTGAAGTGCCGAATCCAACCATCGGTCAGGATGATGTCCGCGTCGAGGATTTCGCCCGTCCAAGGATTTACGCGGCTGGGACCGATCGCCGTCCCAATGTTGTTGTTCAGCCAACGGATGAAGTTCCAGCGGACATCTTCCGGATCGCGGTCCATGTACTGGCGAGTCTGAGCGTCCTGTTGCAGCACCACGATCGCGTCGATGATGCCGACCTTCTCGAACGCCTTGTTCCAGTACAACGTTCCTTCTTTGATCCAGCGGCGGTAACGCACCGGCGTCGTGTGTTCGATGATGAATTCGATCGGCTTCACGGGCGGGCTGAGTTTCAACGACGGATCGCGCTTCACGAGATGCCAGCGGTTGATGAACCGAATTTTCGTTTCGTCGGTGAGGTACTTGCCGTAGTCGGCGTAGCTCGTGGTGAAGTAACCGATCCGCTCATCGGCCTTGCGTGGCTGATACTGAGTGTTCGGCGTGATCTCACTGATCGAGTAGTGCAGCGTCTGCATCTGCCCGCCACCGGCCGGGACTTCAAAGGCGACTTCGATGTTCTTGGTAAAGACCTTCGCCTTCTTCACGGTGACGAGACCGGGATTGCGAATGCCTCCCGCTCCACCGCGACCGCTGCCGAAGAAGATTCCCGACTGCATCACTAGGAGTTGGTTGAAGTCCACAATCGGCGAGCCTTCGAGGCTCATCGTCACGATTGGCACTTCGGTAATGAGTCGATCGGTGAAGAGTCGATTGACCGAACTTTGCGATTCTGGATCGCCGCCAGAACGGATCGTGATGTTCGGGTCCATCAACGCGAGCCGTTTGTCGTAACGTCGCCAATAGACGACTCGATCACCCGATTGCAGACCGGCATATTGATCACCGCTGGCGACGGTCATCGCCATGAAGTACTTCTGCTGAAGATAATCGCGCGGCAACTCCGCCAGCACGTGCGAGTCTTTCGCTCGCACGTAGAGGTTGTAGAGCGCCGTGTCGCCTTCCGGCGGTGCCACTTTCTTGTAGTCCTTCAGCACATCAGCCGCAGGCGGGAAATCGGGAGCTTGTGCTCGCGCTTCCACGCTTCCTGCGACCACGATCGCCAGCATGACGCTTGCGATCCCAGACCAACCACGTCGCCAATCTAAGAGTTTCATTTGCGGACCTTCCCACTCACCGTCTTGGGGACAACGAAAGGATTCTTCGGGAGTTCCCGGAGTGCCGACCCGGCGACTTGATCGAGGCCAATTTGCCCGACCGACACAATCGCCACAAGTTGCCAAGTCTAGCTGCGGTTTGAGCCTTGGAAACTGATGAGGCCAAATTCGAGCCAATTTTCTCCGGAGTCATCTCCGCAGCGGTAGCAGGCGGATCAATGAACCGGAGGTGCCGACAGGGTGCGAAAATGCCTCACCCACTGTTGATCGTCAATGACGAAGAACTCTGCGCTATCACACTTTTCCGGAAGAAAACGGCTCGTCACGACGTTTAGCCTCGACCGTCCAACGTCAACGGTCAATGTCTCGTCGGTGGCTGACCGCAACGATTTCGATCGTGCGGGTTTCGTCATCAACGGTGTATCGCGGCGATGACGGCTACGTAGAATCATGCCGCAAAAACAACGCCTTCGGCGATGACTCGACCCACTCAACGATTGAAAAACTAGTCAGCCGTGGGTTTGACCGACGTTAAGTAGAGGCTCAACGCCCGCAGGTTTTTAATGAACGTGGTGCTGTCGATGATTCGTGTCGTCGAGTCCGACTTGCCGTGATACTTCAGTTTGCCGTTCTCGACCCACGCGCCTCGTTCGTCGAGCGATTGAATGACTTCTTTGACGAGGCTGTCGCGAGGCGGAGAAATCTTGGGCGGAACGTGCTTCTCGTCGCGACGCTTTTGAAGTTGCTGCTCTGACAGACTTGCCACGCCGTTGAACTCCCGTCGCAGCGAGTCGAGCTTGTCATCGACTTTGAAGCTGTAGTGCGTGGGCATGTCACCGTCGTCGAAGGTCAGCTCGTACTGTTTGTTGAAGTACAACGGCTTGTTGGTTCGCAGTTCGTAGAACCGAGCCAACTGGCCGTTGGGCAATCGCGAGCGTTCCAAGTAATTCAGCGCCTTCGGAATCGGGCTGAGGAATTTCTTGTCGCCCGTTTCGACGAACAGCCGTAGCAAGATTCGGATTGCTCCCTGCGACTCACCGCCGGTGACGGCCGCCGGTTCGAACTTGCGAGCCCACGCGGGGTGCATTTCAAAGTTGTATTGCTGAGCCCACGCGGGCTGAGGTTCGGGCAACTGGGCTCGGATCAAGAACTCGCCGCCGCGCAACGCCGCTTCGTGGTACTTCGGCTCACGATAGATGCGACCGGCCAGCAACAGCGCGTCGATTGTGCCTGCCGTCGCGTTGTCGTTGAGTGTGTAAAACTGCCAATACTTTCCTCCGGGATACTCGCGTGGCCAAGACTCGGGGAAACTCGCCGCTTTGACCGGGAAGTCTGCTGGATTAGGGAACTCATCAAATCCCTGAGCCCAACCACCGTTCGGAAACTGGGCCTTCACGACACTGTCGAGTGCAAACAAACTCGCTTCGTGCAACCGGGCGTCTTGGAACTTCAATGCCTGATCCAGCCGCATCAGGAATCGCATGGCCGACTGAGTTTTGTCGTCATCAAATGTCGTGTGATTGTTCTGCTTGTCGCGAACCGGATCGACTCGATAGGCGAACTTCCGACGGACTTTCGGATCAAACTCAATCGACTCGCGCCATCCGCCGGTTCGCAGTTGCCCTTGAATCAAACACTCCGCCGCATCGCGAGCTGCTTTCAACAACGCCTCATCACCGACCAATTCATAGGCTTCGAGATACGCCATTCCGACCGATGGTGTCCCCGGCGGCTGTACCCAGACTTTGTCGGCTTCGACTTTGCCTTCCCCCTCGCGCTTCGCCAAGTCGTCCGAGTACCGATAGACATAGCCGCCATGCGAGGCAACTCGGCCGTGATAGAACTCAACCGCGCGCTTCAAAGCCGTCGCGGCTTGCTCCGGCAACGAGTCCGCTGCTGTGACGGAAGAAAAGCTCAACGCCAAACCTAATAACACAACCACGAACTTGATCGCTTTCATGGAGCCACCCCTGTTGTCTTCATCGGCCAGTCTTGCAGGTCATTGACGTCACTGCTTCATTGATCAGTCTGGAGTCTTCAGTGCGACTCTTGGCTCTGTCCCGTAAATCCGTAGGACGGGCACTCCTGCCCGTCGAATCACCGTAAAAT
>JANNDA010001003.1:0-4022 GCA_031387195.1 Planctomyces sp.
ATTCAAAATTGGCGGGATGATGCCTGATTTGTCCACAACGCTTTGTTCCGCCATTTTTGAATTTTGCGGTGCCTGACCCCTGACTGTTTCGCATCACGGGCTCGCCGAAAAATCGTCGTCCGGCTTCTTGTAGAACTGCGACAGGTCGAGCCCGCCCTTCTGCTCTGCTTGGACCAGCTTGATCGATTGCTCCATCCGTTGCAGGCGTTGTTCGAGCGCCGGATGAATGGCTGGCTGATCGGACTTCGGTTTGAAACGCGGGACGGTGGGATAACCGAGCTGCCGCTGCAACGCGGCGAACATGTAGAGCGGATCTTTTTTGCGATGTGCCTTCGCGATGCGGCCCTCGCGCACGCCGAACAGCAGCGGGTACGAGACGTTGAAGTCGGGATCTCGTGTCGATCGGCGGCGGTCTTCGACAAAGAACTCCGAACGGACATAAAGCAGATCCGCGAAGTCCGACGTACCAAGTTCGCGACGCAGCACCATGAACCAGTCTTGCCACTCCGGGCCATACATCGGGTCGCCCGCGATCGCGATCAGCCCGTCGTTGTAGCCCAAGCGGTTTCGAGCCAGACACTCGAACTGATACACGAACAAGCCCTGCGGAGTCGGATTGTTCGCACGGTGCTCGGCCTCCTTTTGCAGGACGTCCAAGGCCATGAATTGGTCGAAACGAGATTTGTCCTCTTGCTCCGCCTGTCGCATGATGAAGGCTTGGAAGGGGGCGAAGTAATGCTCCAACCGAGCCATCGCGTCACTCATGCGACCGGTCAGAATGATCTCACTCCGTAAGAAGTCGATGGCCATCGGCAGCTTGGTCGTGCTGAGGATCTCCTCCTGAACGGTGAGCAGGATCTCCTGCGACGGCACGTTTTCATGCAGTCGTTCCGCGAACACACGAAAGAAGTGCGTCTGCTCGATGTATTCTTCGCGGTCTAACAAGGGGGTCGGCATGTGGTTGGTCCTCTCTGAAATTCGCTGCATCGTCGGCCAGCACTCTACGTCGTCACGGCATGTCCGGAAAGAACGCCCCGCCCGTCTATGTCGCTTTCTTCATCCGCAGTCCGGCTTTGTCGCTACGAGTTTGAATTCGCTTGTCTTGAGCAGTATCGTGCCAAACCACATTTCGCGACCTTGAGTGTCGCGTTGCGAGTTTGATCCTCACTTGTCATCTCACGTCTATTCCGTTGGAGCTTTTTATGTTGACCGTTCGTGTTCCCGATTTGCGGTGGTTCGCCGCGTTGACGTTGTGGGGGTTCCTCGTGGGTTGTGGTGGTGAGTCACCACCACCGGCCGGAACGCCGACGCCGCAGTTGGGTGACGCCGCGCCGGCGAGTTCATCAGATCTCAAGCGGATTATCATTCTGACGAACGGCAACGCTCCGTTCTGGGATGCAGCGGCAGCGGGGGCTCGCGATGCGGAGAAGGAACTGAATTGCGCGGCCGACGGGTTCCAAGTGGTCGTGGATCGCAACGACTTCAAGGCCGAAGGGCAGATCGAAAAGCTGCGGCAGTATGCCAGCGCGACGGATGTGGCCGCAGTCGCGATCTCGGTGACCGACGCGCAGAACAATGCGATTCCCGACGAGTTGCGAAAGCTGCAAAAGCTCGGCATCAAGATCGTGACGATCGACTCGGACGTGAATCGCGAGAACGGTCGCGACAGCCGCTTCGCGTATCTCGGCACGGACAACATTGTCGGTGGTCGTGAGCTGGGTATCGCGGCGAAAAACTTGCAACCGAACGGCGGCAAGTACGCCACGTTTGTCGGACTCAAGAACGCGGCGAATGCTCAAGAACGGATCGGTGGTTTCGGCGAAGGGGTCGGCGAGAAGTTCACGCAGGCCGAGAACCTGGGTGACGGCGGTGACGAGGCAGTCGCGCGATCGAATGTGAAGGACGCACTCGACCGCAATGCGGATATGGCGGTGTTGGCGGGGATCTGGTCGTACAACACGCCGGCGATCATCGACATCGTCAAGCAGTTGAACGCGCGCGACAAACTCAAGCTCGTCGGCTTTGATGCGGACCCGCCGGCCATTCGCGGCATGGGCGAAGGGATGCTCGACGCGATGGTCGTGCAGAACCCGTATCAGATGGGTTTTCAGGGAGTCCGGATTTTGAAGGCGCTGGTCAAGAACGACGAGGCGACTGTGAAGGAAATGTTCCCGAATCACGGCTCCGAGAACGGCGATCTGCTCGACACCGGCCTGAAGGTGATCGTGCCGAACGAAGACACGCCGCTGAAGCCGGAGATGTTCGGCCCGAAGACCGAGTACATGAAGCTGGATGCCTTCAAGGCGTGGCTGACGAAGTACAACCTGACGGGGTCATGATTCATTGAATCGCGAACGCGATATCCCCAGACCCCACTGAGCTTGTCTCAGTGGATCAAGGCTTTTGCATACGAATCGAATCACTCGATATTTCCCTCGCGTAGTGCAGAGGCCCGAAAACCACCGAGACAAGCTCGGCGGGGTCATTTGTTGATTTTGGGCTGCTATGTCTCACAACAGCGACTCAGACGTCTCTTGGTTTTCACGGCTGCTGCGGCAGTACCGGACGGAGTTGTCGTTGCTGGTGGCGATCATCGCCGTCGTCTTGCTGACGATGTGGCTGGATGACAAGCACGCCTACTTCCACAAGCCGGGGTACAACGCGACCGAGATTCTGCGACAGACGGCGTTGCTGGGAATCCTCGCGCTGGGAGCCTCGGTCGTGATCATCTCTGGCGGGATTGATCTCTCCGCCGGATCGGTGATCGCCTTCAGCGGGACGATTTGCGCGTCATTGATTTTCTGGTTGGCACCGGCGGACGCTCGCGGGACGCCTCTGACGAATGACTTGCCGATCTGGATTCTGGCGGTCGCGTTTGCCGGGACGATGGTGGCGGCGTTTTTGATCGGCAGTCTGCACACGTGGTTGATCACCGTCATCAAACTGCCGCCGTTCGTGGCGACGCTGGCGTCGCTGGTTGGGTTACGAAGTTTGGCGCGCGTGCTGATGCAGGACGTGACGCGGGCCGTCTCCGGAACGCCGAGCACTCAGATTTACGTCTATGACAAAACCTTCGGGATGCTCGGCAAGGAGTGGTGGATTCCGCTGGTGATCTTTGTTGTGTTGGCGAGCGTGACGTGGTTGCTGCTGAGCAAGACGGTGACCGGTCGGCATCTCTACGCGATGGGTGGCAACGAGACCGCCGCACGGCTCAGCGGCATTCGTACCGAGCGACTGAAGTGGTTGGCCTATTGCTACGGAGCGACGACCGCTGCGATCACCGGCATTCTCTACACGAGCTTTGTCGGAGTCGCGAATCCGGCTTCGATCGGCATCGGCTATGAATTGAACGCCATCGCCGCCTCGGTCGTCGGCGGTTGCAGCTTGCAAGGCGGGATCGGCACGATCCCCGGTATCGCGCTGGGGGCGTTGTTCTTGCGAGTGGTTATCGACTCGGTGGCCAAGACGGTGAAGACGCAGCCGGATGAGTTTCAAGGTTTGATCGTCGGCGTGCTCGTGGTGTTGGCGGTGACGTTGAATGAATTCCGCAGCCAACGTGGTGGACTGCGTCAGTTCCTGCCGGGTGGTTTGGGAATCGTGACGTGGTTCAATCTGACGCTGCTGTCGGGAGTGCTGGCGGCGGTGATCGTGTCGTCACACAAGCTGACGACCGGCGTTGTGACCTCAGTTGTTGTCGGGGTGTTGCTGGGAGCGTTGGGTGTTTGGGAACGTTCGCGGCGGCCGAAGGCGTGAGTCGAAACGCATGAGGCATACTAGCCCGAATCGCCAGCGAGGGATCGCGTTTAACGGCTATGTAACCCGAAGAGGCTGTGATTTTTTGCGTGGGATAGGCTTCCAGCCTGTCGAGTTCACCGAAAAACACGACAGGCTGGAAGCCTATCCCACATAAAATCACAGCCTCGAAGCGTTAGCGAGGGCGGGCGCTCCAGAAGATTCTGAATTCAACGTTTTAGGGAGCGCCCGCCCTCGCTGACGCTTCGGGTTACTTCTACTTGAGCCCT
>JANNDA010001075.1:0-10470 GCA_031387195.1 Planctomyces sp.
GTGATCCTCTACCTGACGTACCACGACCTCGCCGACGCGGCGTTGATGATGCTGGCCGTCCCCGAAGCGTTGGCCGGCGGCGCGTTCTTCATGTACCTGTTCCCCAAGATCATAAACGGCTGGGACACGCCGCCGATGGACTTCAGCGTGGCCGTGTGGGTCGGCTTCATCGCTTGCTTCGGCATGGCGACCGAGACCGGCATCATCATGCTGGTCTACCTGCGCGAAGCGATCGAGAAGCGCGGCGGCCTCGAAAAGATCGCGTCGTTGGAAGAACTCCGCCAAGCGGTCATTGAAGGAGCCGTGCATCGTCTGCGTCCCAAGCTATTGACCGAAGGCGTCGCGATCATCGCCATCTTCCCGATGGTCTTCGCTCGCGGCGTCGGCGGCGAAATCCTCGCCCCGATGGCCTTGCCGGTGCTGGGCGGCTTGCTGATCTCCGACGAAGTCGTCGATCTGTTTTTGCCCGTCCGCTTTTATTGGGTCCGTCGCGCACGCTGGCTGAAGCTGCATCCAGCCCAGGCCGAGCAATCTGTTGCCGCACCAAGCGACGTTGCGCAAAGTAACCCGAAGCGTTAGCGAGGGAGGACGCTCCAAGAGAGCGATGAATTCCGTGTCCTGTGAAGCGTTCGCCCTCGCTCACGCTGCGGGTTACTTTCGCGGCCGGCGCAAAAAATCATCTGAGGCTGTGTTGCTGGTACGTCGCCGCTCGTGGCTATTCCGTTCAGGCAGCGTCAGGAAGCCCCACTGCAACGCTTCGTCTTGCCGATATTGCTTGCCGAGCGTCAGCGCGGTTGTCGCCTTGGAAAGTTCGTAGCCGAGGTAAAACGCATGGGACGCATCGACGGGCACAGTCCGAACAATGTCGTCGAATAATTCAAAAGGGTCAGTCCCGTGCCAGTAACCGTCGCGGTTGAGGAGGTGCAGTTCACCTCGTTCCACAAAGACGCGGAAGTTGGCATCGCGGATTTGTGCAGCCAAACGTTGTAATCCCTCGGCACCGAGTTCGTGGATTTTCGGATCGCGCAGCATCACCAATTGCGAGTTCACATGCTTTGGCAAAACATGTTGCGTGACTGCGTGACGCATCAAGCGACGGGCCAGATCAAACTCTTTGACGGCTGAACGGCACCAGTTGACGACCTCGGTCGTAAGCACGCTGCGGATTCCTAGCTCCTGACAGATTGCCGCTGCTAGAAAATTCAGACCCGCACTATCGACCTCCGAAAGCTCGGTCAGGTTGCCGATCCCCATCATGATCTCGGCATCGGCCCAACGCCGCCGAGCATCCAAGTATCGAGCGAGCGACGCGGCGAAACCGAAACCGATCGGTTCCAGAATCGGGTCAATGCGGAATGTTCGCCCCGACTCATTGAAGCGATCCATTGTCGGCTGCAACGATGAGAGGTCGTGCGTTTGATCCGGAATTACAACGACTTCGGCTTCACTTTTGGCCAACCACCCACAATTGGAACTGTTACCACTCAGGACCAATTCGGCACCCGCCTCAACAGCTAGTTCGACTTCTCGACGATCGAAGCTGTCGATCGACACGCGAAAGCCCTCGGCTCGTAACAATCGAGTGACCTCGCCCACACGCGGCCAGCTTTCATCCGGCACGCAGCCGACATCAATCACATCCGCGCCAGCCGCTCGATACCGCTGCGCTTGATCGAGCAATTCACGATCGCTCAGACGAGGTGCATGATTGATCTCCGCGAGAATCTCGATGTCATACCGACTGAGATCCGCCGGAGTTTTATCTCGCTCGCCAAAGTATTCCGGCAAATCCAAGAGATCCTTCGGGCCGCGTTCAAATGGGGAGCCAAACTTTTCAGCCAGGATTGTCAGATCCCCGCCACACCAACCAGGCAACAACACACGGTCAAACCGGCTCGTCAGTGCCAACTTGCGAGCCACGAAATCAACCGACATCAACGCGGCAACGCTGATTCCCAAAACAGCAACGTCGTAATCAAAGCCCACTTTGGGAGCGAGTCGGATCAGTAACTCGCGCAACGAGACTTCCGCCAATCGCCCCGTCACAAACAAGATGCGTTCCGCCGACATGCTGATTGCCTTGATTGCGAATTAACGTTCCGCGCCGCCGTTGACGTTGATGATCTGGCCGGTGATGTAACTCGCCTCAGAACTGACCAGAAACCTGGCCATCACGGCCACATCTTCCGGCGTGCCCCAACGTTGGAGCGGAGTCTCACGCAAGACTCGTTCTTGCCAGGCCGAACTCGCACCTTCCCCCCACTTGGTCCGAATCCAACCGGGAGCAATGCAGTTCACTCGCACCTTCGGAGCCAAACTCAGCGACAGTGAGCGAGTGAAGCCCATGATCGCACTTTTCGAGGCGGCGAAGAGCTCCCCGCTGTCGCCCGCCATACCGCGCTCCGCTTGATCCCAACCAATGTTGAGAATTGTCCCACCGTTCGCGGCGGTCATTTTCGCTCCGATCAAACGGCTCAACAGCAGCGTCCCACGCACATCGACTTCGTAGAGCCGTTGTAACTTTTGCGAGAACCCCAATGCCGCGCCGTCTCCGGTGAGGAGATCGGCTCCGGCGTTATTGATCCAGATATCGACACCCCCAAGCTCGGACCAGCTTTGTTCAACGAATGCACTGAGTTGATCTTCTCGGCCCAGATCGGCCATCACGACTTGAACTCGACTGCCGTCAGACCGTAGTTCGTCAGCCAGCGATTGTCCGGCCGAGATATTATGACAGCCGTGAACAATGACTTCGGCCCCGGCTTTGGCCAATTCAGCCACGATCGCCCGGCCAATTCCAGTCGTCGAACCGGTCACGACAGCCTTCTTGCCAGCCAAATTGGCGAAACTCTCGGAATTCAAGCCGGGCCTCCTTATCAAACATTCAGAAATCTGAGGATTGTCGTCGTTGACGTTGATCCAGACTGCCGAGATACTCCTCGCCGTTCGGCGGCATCCTGCATGGATGCGTGCAAATCTTGCAACTTATCTCAGCATTTCAAGTCGGCGGTTCCGCCAAAGTTTGTCTCGCTGATGAGGCAACACATTTCTGGATTCAAGTCTTCAACGTTTTGTCATTCATTTCAACGCACACCACGAATTGTCTCGCACTCAGTTGTCCGGAAATTTCCGGGCAGTTTGCGTTATTGGCTCGTGACTTGCATGGCCCTGCGAGCACATTTCGCTTACTGCCAAAAGGACTGCCTCTTGGCTAACCCAACCCAACCCACTCATTCCAATGGCCCGCAGGCAGCGCCGCCTGCGCCCGTAGAATCATTACTGGAGCAAACAGAGGAAAACATGCTCGAACTTATTGAGCCACCTGTCCGTATCAAAAAAACTGAGACTGACATCCAACTTCCAGATCAACTGCAGCGTGATCTTGTCCAAATCTTCAAGCTGCTGTCAGACGAAACTCGTCTGCGCGTGCTGATGTATTTGTATCGTGAAGGCGAATTGCATGTCTCGGCCCTGTGCGAGCGCCTGCAACAAAGTCAGCCGGCGGTCAGTCACCATTTGGCGTTGCTGAGGGTTGCCGGTTTGATCGGTTGCCGTCGTGATGGCAAGCACAACTTTTACTCACTTCTGCAGACGCACTTCCATCAGGTCGTTGCCGCGTTGTTTCAGACAATTGCCGATCCAAACAAATCCGAATTCTGCTTTGAAGATTTCGTAGTGACACCTCGCCCACGCGGTGAAGCATAGTCGCTTGCAGAAGATCGCGATTGGTCCTTTGTAAGTACACAAGGATGCCCTCGCGGTTCAATGACTTCAACGCCGTGCGACCGGGAGATTAACAGCCGGGTCGCACGGTTTTTTGCTTGCTGGAGCTGTGATTGCAGCAGTTTTTAGGCACTGCTACAGTCCGCCGCGAATGTGGCACCGCCGCTCATGATTGCTGCGTTGCAGGTGTCGAACGGAGTCATTTTTTTTTCGGCAACAGGGATGGTGAGAGATGCGTGAGGCACTGGAACAAAAGATTCGCGACAAGAGTGCGGTTGTGGGCGTGATCGGCCTGGGATATGTCGGTCTGCCGCTGTTGAACGCCTTTATTAAAGCTGGCTTCAAGACCATTGGCTTCGACATCGATCACAAAAAGGTCGAGACGTTGCGGCAAGGTCAGAGCTACATCAAGCACATTCCTGCCGAGATGATCGGCCAGTGGCTGACTTCAAAGCAGTTCACGCCAACGGCCGACATGAGTCGCCTCAGTGAGGCCGACTGCATCTTGATCTGCGTTCCCACGCCGCTCAACGAGAGTCGTGATCCAGACATGACCTACATCGAAGGGACCACTGAGGCCATTCGGGCCGCGTTGCGTCCGGGTCAACTGGTCGTCTTGGAGAGCACGACTTATCCGACCACCACGCGTGACGTCGTGCTGCCAATCCTCAGCAAGACCGGATTGAAATCGGGCAGTGATTATTTTCTGGCGTTCAGCCCAGAACGCGAAGACCCAGGCAACCCGGATTTCCAGGCTCAGCGAATTCCGAAAGTGGTCGGCGGACTCGATCCCGTCAGCGGCAAATTGGCCGAGCAGCTTTACAGCCATGCGATTGTGAAAGTGATTCCCGTCAGCAGCGCGGAAGTCGCTGAAGCGTGCAAGATCCTCGAAAACACTTACCGCTGCGTGAACATCGCGTTGGTCAACGAACTGAAAGTCCTCTTCGACAAGATGGGCATTGATGTTTGGGAAGTCATCGACGCGGCAAAGACCAAGCCGTTTGGCTTCCAAGCGTTTTATCCGGGACCGGGATTGGGCGGTCACTGCATTCCGATCGATCCGTTCTATCTGACGTGGCTGGCTCGCAAGTACGGCATGACGACGCGATTCATCGAACTTGCCGGTGAGATCAACACGCACATGCCGGACTACGTCATTGGCCGGTTGATGGAGTTCCTCAACGACCAAGGCAAACCGTTGCGAGGCAGCAAGATCGCGCTGCTCGGTATGGCTTACAAAAAGGATGTCGATGATCCGCGTGAGAGCCCGTCGTTCGTGCTGATGGAATTGCTGCTCGCCCGAGGAGCGATCGTGACCTACAACGATCCGCACGTCCCGTCGCTCCCCAAGATGCGACACCACGACGTTCCCGACATGGACAGCTCACCGCTGACTCCGGAGTACCTCGCATCGCAAGACTGCGTGCTGATCGCGACAGACCATTCGGCCTACGACAGCAACTTCATTGTGCAGCACAGCCGAATGGTGCTCGACACGCGCAATGCCACGAAGAATGTGACGGTCGGGCGAGAAAAGATTCGCAAGGCGTAGCGCGACGAAGCCGCTGCGATAGTAACCCGCTGCGTCAGCGAGAGCGGACGCTCCAGAAGACTCTGGATTCCTCACTTTGTAGAGCGCCCGTCTTTGCTGACGCTTCGGGTTACTTTTGTGAGCACCGTCTGAAGGGCTGACCTACTCGTCGTTCAATCCCGGCACCCGTTTGTTGGTCGGCTTCGGCGGCAGCACGTCGTGACTGAGAATGGCACTCTTGCCGACGAAGTACGTGTGGAAGTCGGCAACCACGAGGTTGTATGTCGGAGTCGGCTCAGCGGATTCGGTGGAAGCGACGCGAGTCACTCCAATCGGCGTGTGCAGCGGCTGCTCGGCAGCGAGTTCGCGAGTCTTGGTCCAGCCACGGCCGGAAACCCAGAAGTGATGTCCTTCGGTCGCTTGGATCGTCTCGTCGCCGATCAAGAATTTCGTGGTCGGAAACGGTTCTCGCACGGTCGTGTGCAGCACGACTTTGTAGGCGAGTTCGCCAGTCTCGATGTTTTTGGAAAGCACTCGATCACCAATCTGAATGCGTTCGACCGCGACGAGTCCCCGCTCCGTCCAAATTGGCGTGCCTGCAACAAGGCAACTGCCACCTGTGAATCGCCGCAATTGAAGTGGCGGTGATTCGGGTCGCACACGAAGAGGTCGATCCTCCTTGACGACGATGACTTTTTTCGTGCGTGAAGACATGGTGGGAAGCCCACTTTGTTCTTGCCACCAATCCCACCAAGTTTGCGGGGATTCGGATAAGGATTGCTGAGTTGTCTGTCGCAGTGCTTCGATGATTCGATCGTTGGTTTGTTCCACTTGGTCATTTTGAGCAAAGCTCACTGATTCGATTTCATCGCGTGTTCGACGAAGTACGCTCTGCACTTGCGCTTCATAGAAGGCGAGCCGTTGGACGCTGATCCCTGCTCCCGTTGATCCAGAGTTATGGGGAACCCAGACCAATAATTGTCCGACATCAATTTCAAAATCGCGCTCGCGACGGAATAGGCACAGGAAACCTTGGTGGTGTCCCGAGGTGATACGCTGGAACTCGCTGTTGATCGGCGTCCGCAACATGCTCAGCCACTGCGGTACGAAATCTTCCCAACGACGATCCTTGAGGCCGCCGATCGCCGAATCGCGTACGAACAGCCACGGCGAGTTCGCGGCAATACGACCCAACGCTTGCGACGCTTGATACGTGGGGATCTGTCGCAACGCCTCAACCGCCGCTTGGCCACAACGTTCGCTGCGCGGGGCGAGCACCAATTCCAAGGCCGCGATCTTTTGGGCGTTCGCCAATTGCTTCAGACGGTCCCGTCGCGAAATCTCGGAGAGACGGTTCGCTTCGAGTTCGTCGGCGAACCGCGAGACAATCGGCGTGCCTGACTCAAGTTGATCGAGATACTCGACGAGGTCGTGCTGCGCCTCGAATGCTTCTTGACGGCTGAGCCATTGCGAGCCAACACGGACGTAGCCAATTCGCTGATAGACAGGATTCAGGTCAGCGTCTTTCGGTGCGAACATCAGGGCGTGATAGAGATGCGCCTGGCTTTGTTCTCCCATGCCATGCTGACTGCACCAAGAGGCGAGGGCCGACTGCGAGTTCCAGGTGTGTTCGCTGTGCTCGCGCCGGTCGAGATATTCCCGGCCGTGGCCTTTGATTGGCTCCGGTGTGATTGATTCCTCGAACGGCAGCCATTTTCCATCGAGCTTCACAAAGCCAGTGTGCCAGCGCAACTCGTCGGCCGAACTCTTGGCTTTGACCAGTTCCTCACCAAGCTGCTGCCGCCGATTCCAGTCGGAGCCGCTGAGGCGAAGTTCTTCGGAAAGCACCTTGCGTGCAGGCTTGGAAAGTTCATCTTTTGCGTTCACCGCCGACATCACAGTCATCGCGGCGAACGAAGCTGCGCTGAGCAGCATCCATCGAGTACGAGAGAGAGTCATGGTTATTCTCCGAGTTCTTTCGTAGTGCAAGCTTCCAGCTTACAACTCAACAGCCAGGGAATTGGCTGTCGTGAGGAATTGCAGGAAACCAAAAACGAATGGCACTGCCTTTGAGTGCCAAGCTGGAAGCTTGCACTACGGGGCAATCTGATCGAGCAAACGTCGGCGTTCGTCATCGAGATTGAAGTCGATGTAAGTTCGCAGGGTCTTCGCTTTGGTCAACGTACGAGTGACGGCGCTACCCTTGTCGCTCGCAGGAGCTTTGAGTTTCGCTCCATCCTTCTTCAGTCGGTCTTGCCACTTTTGCACGGCGGCCTCTTCTTTCACGAGTTGACCGGTCTTCTGCTGGTATTGCTGAATCACCGCTTGCCGCTCTTTGACGACTCGGTTGGCGTTCTGACTGATGGCGTAGCCTTCTTGTGACAGGCGATCATTTTCTTGCTGTAGCAGAATTTTTTGGTTGAGCAGTTGGTCTCTCTGTTGATCAATTGCTTGTTGAATTTGAGGACGATTCGTATTGGCGTTTCTGTTCCCCCCGGGTCGAATGGTTTGCTGTTGTGCGGCGTTGATTTCACGGTCGAGTTGATTCTGCGTTTCGATGTTTTCCAGAGCGCGACGTTCCAAGAGGCCGTACTCCTTTTCCAGTCGAACCAGTAAGCGATCGAACTGCTTCACTTGGTCGTCGAGCAATCGTTTGGCGTTCTCCGCCGTTTTCTTCACAGCTTCCGCCTTTTTCTCGGCGGCTTCGGTGTCAGCTTCGATCTTCTCTTTTTTCTCGACCCGCTGCTGTTCGTTTTTAGTGAGTTGCTGCTGCTTGGCTTCATCGAGTTCCGTTTCAATAAGTAATCCCGTCTCGTCGGCTTCGAGCCAGCCTTCGTCGTAGCTGGGTCGCAATCGCTCGGCCAACGATTCGCGCAAGTGGTGGTCATGTCTCTTGGCGACCTCTTGAGCTTTGGGAGACTCTGCCAGCTTGCCGAGAGCACCCGTGAGTCGTCCCATCCATTGCACATGACGCTCTTGTTCGTCGAGCGCTACCTCCGGCTGAGCCTGTTGCAGACGCTTGGCAAAGTCAGACAAGCGGTCGTAACCGGCCGTCGTCTCTTTGGTCACGAAGTGCGTGAAAATCAGGGCTTGCCAAGCGGACCAGTGCGGAGTGTCAGGATGCTCGGCCGCGATGCGGAACTGTTCGAGGGCCTCTTTCGTCTTGAACTGCTTGAGCAAAACGAGTCCGTAGGCATAAGCGATCTCCGGCGACTTGTCGCCCGACTTCACTACGGAATCAAACAGCGATTTCGCTCGCGGCAACGCCTCGCGTCCGGGTTGAAAGCCAACATCCAAAATCACGCGCACAGACTTAGCGGTGCTCGGCGAAAGCTCTGCGGCACTCGTCGAGTCAATGAAACTGAGCAGCAAGCAAGCCGTCAAGAATCGAAGCATACGCATCAATCTTTCCGTTTCCAGTTTACATAAGACAATCATCGGATCATCACGAAGTTGCCGAAGTTTCGTTTCGCCAAGTCTCGCAAAAACTCCTCGTGAGCGCCGCGGGCGTCGATGCCCAGCGTGTAAATGCTGGTTCGCTGCAAGGCGTTTTGAGCCGAGATCGAGTTGACGATCGCTGACATATCCAAAATGCGGCCAATGGTCGGCTCGCCGTCGGACAGGAAATACATCGCCTCCAAATTGGCATCGGCCATCAATCCCGCGTAGAGCGCGTCGTAACATGCGGTTTTCTTGGTGGGAGTCAGCCGCATCGCGAAGTTGCGAGCCGCTCGCTTGTTGTCGTCTTCGGCTTGAACCAACTGCGACATGAACGACAGCACGTCGCTGTTGTAGGCGTAGACATTGAAGAACGCATATCGGTCGAATTCATCAACCGCTTTTTCCAATTGTTTGACCGCTTCTTCCAAACGAGTGACGCCGTCTACGGACGAGGCCATACTGCGCGAGCGGTCGATGACAAAGACGACTCGCTTGGCGTAGACCGGAACACCGAAGAATTCGGGCAGTGGTTCCGGCCACGGAATACGAGCCACCGGCTGAGCCTCAGAGCTCGTCGATGCGGCAGGTTTGTTTTCGAGGGCGATCACGAACGGGAAATCGCCCGATTGGTCTTTCCACCACTTGGCCCATTGGTCTGCGTGGCCCCCAAATTTCTGACCGGTCAGGCGGGCGAGATGTTGCACCGTTTCAAACTGTAACTGTCCATCGAAGTCTGTGGCCACGTTGATGAGAAACTCGATCGCCCCTTTGTCGGGGACTTGCGAGACGACATCCACCAAGCAACGCCGCAATCCGAAACTCTGTTTGAACTCTTTGCGTTTCGAGAGGCTCACGATGGCGGGCAAATAATCCGCGTCTTTCCGTTCGCCCAGCGACGCTGCCGCCGCAAATGCTAAGACGACATCCGGTGACTCAGTCAACTTGACGAGAAACTGGACGTCGTCGTCCCGAGGCGACAGCGCGAGCCGTTGCACTGACTGAGCTGTCAGCAACGTGACATGCTTGCTGCGGACATCTCGTTCCACCGATTGCTTCAACGCCTCAGCGATGGCCGTTTCCTGGACTGCGTTCGCGTCGAGCAGAGCGAGCGCTTCGGCCCGCCGCTCCTCTGACTTGCCCTTCAACGCCACTACCAGCTTCTGCGGCGGAACCGGCTTCGCAGCGAAACGTCCGGCAGTCCCTTGCCCGTAGAGCGTTTCACCAACCACCAACCAAACGCCCACAAACAACAAAGCCAAGCGACGCGTCATGATGGCGATCCTCAAGGGAAGGGATCAAATGTGTGGACCTGAAGTTACTGGTGAGTCCTGCGAGCGTCAACAAAAGATGCCTTGCGCATCAACGCCCGACCCAGTTACGAATGAGTTTATTCATTGAGTCGGTCAGCCGTTCCGGGCTGACCCGATTAACAATCGACGTTGTGTTGCGAGTTCGAGTCTGGCCAGAAAGCCCGACTTACGAGATGAGGACGGCTTGTATGGACTAGCCCACGTTTTGCGTGCGCGCAACGTAGCGTGTCTTGTGACGCGTAAGGAGCGAAGTTCATGTCAAAACGTCGAGTGTTTACGAGGGAGTTCAAGGTCGAAGCGGTGTCGTTGGTTTCTCGGCAAGGTCTGAGTTTCGCGGAAGCAGCGCGTCGCTTGGAGATCGGTCAGAATCTGCTGCGGAAGTGGCAGGAGCGGTTGTCGTCGGCCGGCTCGAAGGCGTTCGCGTCGAAGGTTCAGCCGTCGGCGTTGGAGGAGGAGAACCGTCGT
>JANNDA010001098.1:0-16261 GCA_031387195.1 Planctomyces sp.
CCTTCCAGCCGGAACGGGTTCACGCTGTTGCACAGGTAAATCCCGCGAGCAGCACAGACGTCGCGGACTTGCCGCAGCGCGTCATCAAAATCTCCTTGAATCTGCAAGGTCTTGGCTCCGTAGTCGAGCGCCTGCGACAGCTTGCCGAACGAGATCTTGCCGCTGCCGATGAAGACGATGGTGTCGAACAGCCGAGTGGTGCTGGAGTAAATTGCCAACGACGCGCTGGTGTTCCCCGTCGAGGCACACGCCGCGACCTTCGCTCCAACCATGTGTGCGTGCGTGGTCGCGGCCGTCATGCCGTTGTCTTTGAAGCTGCCTGACGGGTTTAGCCCCTCGTACTGCAACAACAGTTTGCCAGTTTGAAAGCCGGCGTATTTCCCGACGCCAGCCGACGATTGCAGAATGGTTTGCCCCTCGCCGATCGTCACGATCTGGTCGTCCTTCGCGAACGGCAACAGCTCCCGAAACCGCCACACGCCGCTGAAGTCGAGCGGATTCCTCCGTGTGCTCCATCGAGCTTCAAACTGCTTGAGCGACCCCGGAACGGGGACTCGATCCCAGTCGTAGGCGATGTCGAGCAGATGGCCACACTGGGAACAATCCACGAGCGTTTGGCTGATCGAGTACGTCGCTCGGCAGGACGGGTTCATGCAGACTTGATGGGCAAGGTCGGAAGAGATGATTGGACTCCTTTGGATATTTTGATCGTCGGCATTCGTCGGTGTTATCTCACAACTGCCGCTTTGCGAGTTCGTGCAGTGACGGATTTAGCGGGGTTGCTTTGCGAGCGTCCGACTTTCGCCTTTGTGGACGGCGTGTGTGTCACATTCTCGGCAGACTGCGAGGCACCAACTGCGTCGGCCAGCAGTCGTAGGACATCGAACTGTTGATCGAGAGTCGGCCACTGGATGGCTTGGCCGACTCCCATGATCTCGACACGCCGCAAGTCTTTGACAGCGGCTCCGCGCAGTTCGGGCAGCAGGCTCAGGGGCACGCAGACGAGGCAGTTGTTGTTCAACTGGATCATCACGCCACGAGTCGCGTCGTACCGCACCGACGTCGCCAGCGGCTGATTTCGCAAACACTCCTCGCCGTGTCGCGTGGCCTTGGCATACTGTCGTTCAAATTCGGCTTCGCTCATTTTCATGGATAAATCCTTCGCCATTCAGCCAACAGAAATGACTGGTGTTCGGCGACGATGTACCACTTGAGGCCGGATTGACGCAACGATGAGAAGCAGGGACCATTCTTTCCCAACGGCTTTGCGCAACACGAAGAGCCTGCGGGGCCGTTGCTGCGAACGAATGTCTGACGAGGAAGACTCATGAACTCCGCGATTTCTCTACTGGCTGCGGCGGAGATTGTTGAGCAAGTCGCGACATTGCTGCGAGCGCCCGTGGAGATTGTCGAGACCGTGCTGTGGAGCGGGCTCGCGACTGGGTTGGGCTTAGCGATGCTGCATCTCATCACCATGCTGGTGACTCGCTGGGGTGATCGATCCATCGGTTGGAAGTCGCTGATGTTTTCGTTGCTCGTGCATTTCTCGTGTGTGTTTGGTTTGGTCGCGGTGAACCCGCCGGAGCATCTGCTCGCAGGCAAAGAAGACGAGTTTCCTGGTGCTGGTGAAAAGCATATTGAAATCCAGATGAAGTCCACGCACTCGGACGAACCGGTCGCCATCGCGAAATCGGGGAATACGCGCGTTTGGGAAAAACTTCCCGATGCGCCGAGTCAGGAGTTGATCCGGACCAGCCGCACTCCCGCAGAGATGAAGCCGGTTGAAGGCCCGCCGCGCACGCCAGGACCGCTCACCGCGCCGGATCTCGAAATCACGGACAAACCGGCCTTACCCGATCAGCCTGACGTTCGGCCGGAGTTGAAACAAACTGGCGAGAAGGCTGCCGTGCGTGTCGAGGCTGCGGCTCCGTTGAAGATTGATGATCCGACGGCCGAGTCCCGTCCTGAAGTTCGTGTCCCCGCTTTTTCGCCGACCAAGCGCAGCAGTCCGACGGGAACGGACATTGAAGTCGTGACTCGGCAACCCGGCGGCGCGAACGTCGAACGTACGAGCCCGCCAGCGGAATCAGCCAAGTTATCGCCCTCCCTCGACTCAACGCCCACGACGCCATCCAACTCGGCGAAACCAACTGTGGCGATGAAGCCCGATGCCGGACCACGTCGGATCGGGCCTGCTCCGATCACTCTGCCGACGGATGACGGGGGCTCGCTCACCGGCAAACCGTCTGCGGGGACTCCGAGTGGCTCACCCGCATTTTCACCGTTCTCGCGAATGCGCTCGCGGACTCCACGTGGCCAAGAAACTGGCGGGGCCGAAAAATTTCATCCCGAACGAACAGCTCAAACGCCTGATCCGATTCCTGGTAACTCAGTGGCCGTGCGCGATGGAATTCGGACGGAGCTTCCGAACGATGGCATCACGCCGCGTCCGTCCAAGCCGAACTTTGATGCGTCGAAGCTCGGCAAGCGGACGACGGTCCCACCGATCTATGAAGGACGAAACCTGACTCGCCGCCGTGAGGTGGCTCGCAAGTATGGCGGCACGGACACGTCGGAAAAGGCGGTCGAGCTGAGCCTGCGTTGGCTGGCGGTTCACCAGAACTCGGAAGGTTATTGGGACGCTGACAATTTCGATGCTCAATGCCCCGAAGGTGATCGCTGCACCGGACACGCGGGTCTCGTGAAGCTGGACGATGAGGGGAACGATCGCAACTACGCTGGCAAGCAGGCCGATACCGGAGTCACCGCGCTCGCGCTGCTCGCGTTTCTGGGCGCGGGCTATACCCACGAAGAAGGACAGTACGCCGATCAGATCGATCGCACGGTGGGCTGGCTGATCCGCCAACAACGCAGCGATGGTTACCTCGGTGGGAAGGCGACGCACTTCGAGCAGATGTATTGCCACGCGATGGCCACGTATGCGCTCGCCGAAGCTTTCAGCATGCAAAGCGATTTGTCTTCCGATGCTCGTTTGCGACAGCCGTTGATACGGGCGGTGAATTACATCGTCGATAATCAGAATCCCGATGGCGGCTGGCGGTATGTGCAACCGAAGGCATCGGGCTTACCGCCGCAGTCCAGCGACATGAGCATGTTTGGCTGGCAATTGATGGCTCTCAAGAGTGCCGAGATCGCCGGGATTCCGACGCCGGAGTTGACCAAAACAATGATGGTCCAATTCCTGAAAGAGCGAAGCCAAGGTCCGAACAAAGGGCTCGCCGGATACCGCATTGCGGGAGGCCAGCTTCTTCCGCCGACTGACGCGATGACTGCGGAAGCCCTCTTTTGCAAACAAATCTTGGGGATCTTGCGCACCAACCCGGCTTGCACAGAGGCGGTCAATCACATGCTGGAACGTTTGCCGCGACCGTCCGCTCACAATCTCTATTACTGGTACTACGGAACTCTAGCCATGTACCAACACGGCGGGGTTCAATGGCGTCAGTGGAACGAAGCACTTCGCGACTCATTGGTTTCCGAGCAGAGAACTCGCGGCCATGAAGCGGGAAGCTGGGATCCCAAACCACCTTGGGGACCGTATGGCGGACGAATTTTCTCCACGGCACTGAGTACTCTGTGCCTGGAGGTCTACTATCGGTTTCTGCCGCTGTATCAGATGGGTGGCCAATACGAGGATGGAACCGATCGCTGAAAAGTCTGACACGAAGCAAGGTCTCCAATCCAAGTAACCCGAAGCGTCAGCGAGGGCGAGCGCTTCACAAGACCTCGAATTCAACCCGTTGAGAAGCGTCCGCCCTCGCTCACGCTTCGGGTTACATGACTCACGTCTCACATCCGCAGCACTCGGCGAGAACATCACGCATGGCGACAGCTCCGGTGAATATCGGGCTCATCGGTTTGGGTCCGTTTTGGGAAAGCCGATATCGGCCCGCGCTGGCGAAGCTGGAGCAGCGGCTGAAGGTTGTCGCGGTGTACGACAACGTGCTCAGCCGAGCAGAGCAGGCGGCTCGTGAAACTCACTCGCGAGTCGTCGGTGGCATCACTGCTTTGATTGACCGAACCGATGTGCAATCGGTGCTCTGGTTGGACGCTGGTTGGCAAGGTTCGGCGACTTTGCGTCTGTTGTGTGAGCGCCGTAAGCCGGTCCTCAAGGCCGCGAAGTGTGAACTGCCGCTGTCCGAGTTGCAGCAAATCCATCAACAAGCCGCCGCACACGGTCAGACCATCGTTCCCGCGTTTTCCAAGCGATGTACTCCCGCCAGCATTCGTTTGCAGGAACTGTTAGCGACGCAGCTTGGGAGACCGCAACGGATCGAAATCAACATCGCGCCGGCAAGCTTGACGGCTATCCCGTTTGCCACGGATGCCGATTTCGGCGGCGTCTGCCCACCGTCACAAGACCCGCTTCTCGAATGGTCCGACTGGGTGCAGTACCTCTTTCGAGCCTTGCCGCAGCAGGTGACTCGCCGAGCCGACGGACAGGGATTGCGGCTCGATTTCGCCCCGCAAGATCCCACGAGTGCTGCGGCAGAATTGCGAACGGCCGAGCTGTCACTGAGCCCGACTGCTCCCATCGCCGATCAACCGACACTCGACGAGGTTCGGCTTCAGTGCGAACACGGCGAAGTACGATTGCTCGGCTCGTCGCTGATCGAGTGGACCAGCGGCGGTGAATCAAAATCAGACTCGTTGACCGCCGAGCGAACAGAAACGGAAGTTTTGCTCGACCTTTTTTGCCGCCGAGTTGTTGGCGGCCTCGTCCCAGTTCCAGACTTGGGCGACTTGTTTCGCGCTCGGCAAGTGCTTGAAGCCGTTTCGGATAGCCTCTTCCTGGGGGGCTGACGCCGCTCTGCTCGCCTGCCCAGCGACCATCACCAACGCGAACGGCACGCATCTCGTTCGCGAGATCATGCAGACCGGCTTTACTCCGACCGCGCCAATCAGCGACGGCCGAGACGTCATCATCTCCGGAGGCCAGCCGATCTACGACCGCGACTTCGGCAATCAAAAGAGGTGGTCGAAGTCGTCATCCCCTCGCTGTCGATTAACGTTCTCGCCAAATGGCTCAGCCAATGCCTGCGCGAACTGCCGAATCGCTGATCAAAGCCCCGACTAGGCTCTGTCCCGTAAATGCCTGTGGCTCTGTAGGACGGGCACTCCTGCCCGTCATTCTCCGGGACTCGACGGGCAGGAGTGCCCGTCCTACGGATTTGCGGGACATAGCCTAGAATTACTGTGGCACAGGATGAGCGTTTGATCGGTGGCGGCTCCGTTGAAGGTGCATCAAGACCGCAGTAGCATCCCGCCCTCAATCGGCAAACGCAGGAGCGTTTTGCTGGTCGAGATGCTGGGAAGAACGTCGGTTGAGGTTGCCTGCGTTATCGGCACGAGTTGCCGGGCGCGACGGCAGTTGGCTAAGGGAGAAGTTCGACCGACGTGAATCATGGTTTTACGGCGCACTGGCTTATGGCCGGGAACTGCCAACCGGCACAGGACGTGCCGCCAGCGGATTATTTCCGAGTGGAGTGCCTTGCTCGATGGCAATTCTGCTCGCCGGACGACGTCCAACTTTTGATCTCTGCATCGTGCAAAATCCCGTTCTTAGGAGTCGCGCTCAATGTCCCAGAATGCTCGTACCGCAGCCATCGCCGCCGTCATCAACTACAAGTCCGATGCTCAGCCCTTGAACTACAAAGAGGTTCCCAGCCCGTCGCTGTTCGGAGTCAACACGTTTAGCGAAAAGGAAATGCGGGCTCGCTTGTCGAAGCCGGTCTTCAAAGCGTTGCAACGCTCGATCCGCAAAGGCGAGAAGCTCGACTCAAACATCTCCGACGCCGTCGCGACCGCGATGCGCGACTGGGCTTTGGAAAAGGGTGCGACGCACTACGCTCACGTGTTTCAGCCGCTGACCGGCATCACCGCGGAGAAGCATGACTCGTTCCTGGCCCCAGCCGGCGATGGCAGCGCGGTCTCGGAATTCACCGGCAAGCAATTGATCCAGGGCGAACCGGACGCCTCCTCCTTCCCCAGTGGCGGCATTCGTTCGACCTTCGAGGCCCGTGGCTACACGGCTTGGGACGTGACGTCACCCGCCTACATTCTCGAAAACCCAAACGGCACGACGCTCTGCATTCCGACCGCGTTCTGCTCGTGGACTGGCGAAGCGCTCGACAAGAAGACTCCCGTGCTCCGCTCCATGCAGGCGTTGAACAAGCAAGCTCAGCGAATTCTCAAGGTCTTCGGTCAAGCGACTCCGGACTATGTCTTCGCGACCGGCGGTCCAGAGCAAGAATACTTCCTCATCGACCGTAACTTCTTCTTCGCTCGTGCGGACCTCAACATTTGCGGTCGGACGCTGTTCGGTGCAAAGCCACCGAAGGGCCAAGAATTTGAAGATCAGTACTTCGGTGCGATCCCGGATCGCGTGCTCGCCTGCATGTTGGAAACCGAACGTGAGCTCTACAAGCTCGGCGTGCCGGTCAAGACCCGTCACAACGAAGTCGCGCCGTCACAGTACGAGTTGGCTCCGATCTATGAGAACGCGAACGTCGCGACCGATCATCAGCAGCTCACGATGTTGATGCTGCAAAAGATCGCTCCGAAATACGGGCTTGCGTGCCTGCTGCACGAGAAGCCATTCGCCGGAATTAATGGTTCCGGAAAACACCTCAACTGGTCGTTGGGAACCGACTCGGCCAACCTGCTCGAACCGGGTGATGATCCGCATCAGAACATGCAGTTCCTCGTGTTTTGTGCCGCCGTGATTCGCGCGGTTCATAAGTACTCGAAGCTGCTGCGAGCGTCGATCGCTCACGCGGGCAACGATCATCGCCTCGGTGCGAACGAAGCTCCTCCGGCCATCATCTCGATCTTCCTGGGCGACATGCTCACGGACATCTTCGAGCAGATCGAAAAGGGCAAGCTCGAAGGTTCCAAGAAGGGCGGCCACCTGACGATCGGTGTCGATACGCTGCCGCCGCTGCCGAAAGACGCTGGCGACCGCAACCGCACGAGCCCGTTTGCCTTCACCGGCAACAAGTTTGAGTTCCGCGCGGTCGGTTCCAATCAAGCGATCTCCGGCCCGCTCGTCGTGCTCAACACGATCGTTGCGGAAAGCCTCGACTACGTCGCCACCGAACTGGAAAAGGCGACCGGCGGCGATCAAGGCAAACTCGCCGGTGCCGTGCAGACGTTGCTGCAAAGCATCATTAAGCAGCACAAGGCGGTGATCTTCAACGGCAACGGCTACTCGGAAGAATGGCATCAAGAAGCTGAGAAGCGTGGCCTGCCGAATCTCCGCAACACTGTCGATGCGTTGGGCTCGATCAAAGACCCCGAAGCGATCGCCCTGTTCGACAAGTACGGTGTGCTCAGCCCACGTGAGACCGAAAGCCGCTTCGAGATTTACATGGAGCGGTATTGCAAGGACATCAACACCGAGAGCCGCTTGTGCTACAGCATCGCTCGCGCGTCGATCCTGCCTGCCGCGTATCGTTACCAAGGCGAACTGGCTTCGACTGCCGCTTCGATGAAAGCTTGCGGTCGCACGCCCGACACGAGTTCGCTCGACCGCATGAGCGAATTGACCGGTCAACTCGAAGGGGCGATCAAGACCCTCGGCGACGCAATCGAGCATCACGCCAGCGGCGACGTCTCCGCTCATGCGAAGCATTACCGCGACGAAGTCTGCCCAGCCATGCTCAAGGTGCGTAACGTGGCCGACGAACTCGAAGGGATCGTCGCTGACGACCTCTGGCCATTGGCCACTTATCGCGAGATGCTGTTCATCAAGTAAGTCGCCCGACGTCAGTCGTAACAATCATGTAGCCCCGGCGATCAAGCGGTCGCCGGGGCTTTTTCGTCGGATCAATGTAGACGGCTCTCGCCGAGAGCCGTTCGCGCGGCGAGCTTCGCTCACCGCGTCCGCACTCGGCGAGAGCGGACTACATTAAGCGGCGAAGCCGCGCTCACGTAACCCGAAGCGTGAGTTTTGAAGTTGCGCATTTTCTACGAGATTCAGCCAGCAATGCGGTATTCCTTGGGTAAAGCGGCGTTGAGCAGGCGTTTGAGGTTTTCGATGCCGCCGGAAGTTTTTATGCGATCAGCGAGGTATTTCAGTTCGCGACCGGCGGACTATTGGCGATAGGCACAGCACAGACCGTGGAGGCGTTGGGATTGCCACCAGCGACATGACTCGACGCTGAGGCGGCGGTCGGCCAAGTGCCGCGCGCGTTCGAGTTCCAAGAACAGCACTGTGGTCAGCGCGATCTCCACCCAGGCTTTCACCGCCTCGAAACTCTCGAAGCGATAGTGCGCGAAGCCCAGTGTCGATTTCAGCTCCTTGAAGAACAGCTCGATCTGCCAACGCAGCGAATACAGTTCGATCACTTCGCCGATGCTCATGGTCGTGGCGTTGGTCATCAGGATTTTTACCGCGTCGGGAGTCGCTGTTTTGAGGTTCGGTTTCGTTGTCGAAAAAACCAATGGCACGCGCCCAACTCGCTGCACCGTGTTGATTTTTAGGGGGTGCGGATTTCTCCTGAGACGCGTGAAAGACGCGCGGCTTGTGTTTCGGCCCGATACGCCATTGAGAAAGCCGACGATCAACGGCGTACTTTCCGATCGATGCACACAGCCTGATTTGTTTCAACGGCAGACTGCGAATCAAATCGGCGGCGGACTCGGCGGTCGTGCGATGCGCGATCCCTTTCTCTTGGCAGTACTCCTTGGTGTCGTACGGTCTCTGATACGGAATGCGAAATCCCGACGGCGCGATGAGCAACCCAAACGTGAAGCTGTGACACTTCTTGGCCACGACCTTTTTCTGGTTGTAACGCCGCCCCTTCTTCGATCGGCGTTTGCGGCTGCGGTTGCCCGTGCTGCTCCCAATCCCGTCTTCGCCAGGAATCCCTTGAGAGATCGAACCGATTCCGAGACGATGACTATGACGAGTCCCTCCTGTGGCCGGTGAGATTCCAATGATCTGGTCATGGGACAGGACTCGTTTTTCTGCAATACCAGTTTCAAGCACGGCGACCGAACTGCGCAACTTCAAAGAGCGTTAGCGAGGGCGGACGCTTCACAACACTCCGAATTCACAGTCACTTGAAACACTCGCCCTCGCTGACGCTTCGGGTTACTTCGTCACGAGCCCCGTTGCTTTCGCGCCTCTTGCGACACGACTACCATACGCCCCGTTTGCTCAATCGCCTCGTTCCCAATTTTGACCTCCGCTTGAGGAAGGTTTGCCATGATTACGTCCAATCTGAATGTCACCGATCGCACTTATTCTCTGCCGCCGCTGGGCAACAATCCTTCGACAGAGGCTCAAGGAACATCCCCCGGAAGTTTTTCGCCGCTGCCGAAGATCGCCTCCGGGCGAGCCGGACGTTGGACGTTCGCCTCAGCCGATACACCGGGCATGCCCGCTCCGTCCGACAAAACCGCGTGGGATTTCATGCCGCTTGATTGGGTGCTGAAGTGTGGCTTTGAGGACAACTACGAACAGGCCGCCGCATGGGAAGCACCCGCCGGTTTCCAGCCGATCACGCAATTGGAAAGCGCCCGACTCGGCATCGTCACACCGGAGATGACGCGCGTCGCCGAACGCGAACCGCATCTCACCGCCGAGCAAGTTCGCGACGAAGTCGCCGCCGGCCGCATGATCATTCCGGCGAACCGAGTCCACCTGGGTTACAAGCTCGATCCGATGTGCATCGGCCGCGCGGGGAAGACGAAGATCAACGCCAACATGGGAGCCTCGCCGGTTTCATCGGGGACGGACGAAGAAGTCGTGAAACTCCAGTGGGCCGAAAAGTGGGGGGCCGACACGGTCATGGACCTCTCGACCGGCGGCAATATCGACGAGTGCCGCCAAGCGATCATCCAGAACAGCACGGTCCCGATCGGCACGGTGCCGATTTATTCGATGATCATCGCGCGGCGACTGGAAGACCTCGACGAGGCGAGCATCCTGCAAATGCTGCGACATCAGGCCAAGCAAGGGGTCGATTACTTCACGATCCACGCGGGCGTGCTGATGGAGCATCTGCAATTCGTGAAGGATCGCTTGATCGGCATCGTCAGCCGCGGCGGCTCGCTGCTGGCCAAATGGATGATCCTCAATAAGAAGCAGAACCCGATGTACGTCCTGTGGGAACAAATTTGCGACATCATGCGCGAGTACGACGTCAGCTTCTCGATCGGCGACGGCTTGCGACCGGGCGGACTCGCCGACGCGACCGATGAAGCACAGCTCGCTGAACTCAGCACGCTGGGCGAACTGACCGAGCGAGCGTGGCGGAAGGGTGTGCAAGTCATGGTCGAAGGACCGGGCCATGTTCCGTTCGACCAAATCGAATTCAACATGAAGCTGCAACGCCGGCTTTGCCACGGAGCCCCGTTCTACGTGCTCGGCCCCTTGGTGACAGACATCTTCCCCGGCTACGACCACATCACCAGTTGCATCGGCGCGACCGCCGCCGGCTTTCACGGCGCGAGCATGTTGTGCTACGTCACGCCGAAGGAACACCTCGGCCTGCCGAAGAAGGACGACGTGAAGCAAGGTTGTGTTGCCTACAAAATCGCCGCTCACGCCGCCGACGTCGCGCTGGGCATCCCCGGCACTCGCGACCGCGACGACGAACTGACCAAAGCCCGCGCCGCTCTCAACTGGGACAAGCATTTCGAGCTTTCGTTCGATCCCGAATTCGCGCGTGCGTTGCACGACGAAGACCTCGACGTGGACACCGACTTCTGCGCCATGTGCGGCCACGACTGGTGCAGCGTCCGCATCTCGAAAGAGATCGTCGAATTCGCCAGCGGCAAGTCCGAAGAGTTCGCTTGGGAGAAAGCCAAAAAGACGGCCGCCCTCTCCGCCGAACAACTCGCCGTCCTCGAAAAACGCGGAGTGCTCAGTCCGAACGAAATTCACAAGCTCGCCAACAAGACCAAACAAGCCGTCGGAGCCGAAGAGACCAAAGCCAGTTGCCACAGCGACTATGTGGACGACGACCAGGCCAAGCAGATTCAAGACGAGCGGCTGGAGTTAGTGGAGTTGAGTTAGGTTTTAAGGATTACAGGTAGTTAAAATCCGGTTTGTCGTGAGCTGCGAGACTCGCATCTTGCCGGGTTTCGGAGGTGCCAGATGAGTTACACAGACGATTTCCCCGGGGCCATCAAATGGTTTCGTGAGATGGCTCCTGAACTCCGTGAGACGCTGGTTGTGTCGCTTGAGAGGAGTGCGCCGGCAATTAGTCTCGATGATTTGGCGTCCACAGTCATCAATGCAGCAGCAATTAGCCGCGAAGACCGCCGGGTACTTGGCAACTTGTTAAAAGGAGTGAGCGGACTGGTTTTCCTCGCTGCAAGTAACGCCAATTTTAGAAATGTGGTGGCACAGGCTTTTTGCGGAGTCGATCCAGCGAGTTCTGAATCGCTCACTAGCGATTCACGAGAGCATTTTCTTCGAATGCTTGCATGCGAGTCCTCGCTGGGAATCACCGGAAAAGCTCAAGATGTGATGTGGGGGCATGGTCGTGTTTTTCGAGGCGCAAATGTTGTGACCCAAATTCGTCCAATTTTCAGTCATGACGTCTCAGCTCCCGCAAAAGATGCAGTCTTGGTTCATGATTTGAAGATCGACTATCGCGAGGACAATGCCGAAGGTTCGTGGCTAGTCACCCTCGATAGCGGTCGAATTCGCGAATTGATGCAGGTGCTTGAGCGCGCACTCAAAAAGGAGGAAACGATTCGGGGCATTGGAACCTACAACGTTTTAAGGTCTCAAGGTTAACCGCAGTTTTTCGCCGAAGGGAAATCGATGCCAACAACTTCACTACCGATTGAGGTCGAGGGATGGCTCTTGAACAATTGCCGGAGCGTGGCTGCACCTCCGCGCCACCTACGGCAATCGCTTACCACAGACGCAGAAATTTTGCAGTTTGGCGAGCAAGAACGCCGGCGCAATGAGCTTAACGGTCCCGCAACTGAATGCGCCGCATCATTTCTCAACCGTCTGCAATCAATTGGTTCAATTCCCAACGTTTCGGAGATTGCTCTTTGGGCAAAGATCCCCACCTCACCGAGCGCCCTTCACTGGACTGTTCAGGGCGAATGGGAGATTCCAAATGACGTACCATTGGCCGCCATTGGTGAACTATTTGAGGCGTCCATTCGAGATGCACTGAACGAGATCATTGAGAAACAACGCAAATCTCCGCGTTCGCGAACCGACAACTTTGTTGACACCGCGAACCGACTCGTAGGACAAAGACAGGTTGATGCAGCTCTCGATGTGATCTTTGCGCGTGTGGACGAAATGTTCTGCCATGATCGTTTTGTCGAATGTGATGCACTCCTGCGGCGTATCTCGGTCGGCGATTACAGTACCGACATCTTGCTGGGACTCCTAACGGCAACTCTTCCGGCAAAGTCACGTCTGAAAGCGCGACCGGATTTCTATTCGCGAGTCGAGGCTGAAATTCATCGTCGCGGTGAAATGGAGCCGGGGCTTTTGACGGGACTTGATTGATCGATGAGGCAATCGTGGATCGAGTTTTCGACGCTTCTCAGCATGCGTTCTCCGAAGTCAAACATGTGGCTGTTGCAATCGGCCAGACCGGGCCGGGGCAATACCACATCGGTCTAATCCATCGCGAGGCGGCGGCTCCTGATGTCCTGTGTCTTCACCTCGCATGGCATTGCCGGCTTAAGAATGAGTCCGCAGGTTCTCTGATCTCTCATTGGATCGATATGCCGATTCCGTCACGTCGCGCCCAGCAAGTCGCAGCTAGGTGCCGACAGATCTGGAAAGCCAACGGTGCCTCGTCGATCCCGTATGGGTTCAGCCATCCCAGCGACTCATTTGACAGCATGAGCGGAAGATTCTTGATCGGTCCAACGCGGCACGGCCTCACTTGTGCCAGTTTTGTTCTCGCGGTGTTCCATTTTGCTGGAATTCCTCTGGTTCAACACGAGACTTGGCCTGCGGATCGACAGGGTGATCGTGAGTGGCAAGAGTCCGTGCTGCTCACACTGCAATCCTCTCAGGCCACACCCGCTCACATTGCGGCAGTGTCCGCTGAAGTGGGAGCCGTTCGATTTCGTCCAACGGATGTGGCCGGAGCCGCCACACAAGTCCCGCCCGTGACTTTTGATGTCGCCGACGCAATGGGTGCGAGAATTGTTGCGTTGATGGCTGAGCAACTCGCCCAAGACTGACCAACAGACATTATCCACCGATCTTGCTCTTCCCTGATGTAGCACTCTCATTCGTGCGATCTTTGAATGACTAATGTAACCCCAACCGAACCAACGAAATTGCCGCATTGGCATCGCCTCTCTGCGGAATTGGTTCTGGCGTTTCACGGTGTCGGTGCGGTGCTTTGGTGGTGGTTGACTCCGGGAGGTTTTTCGCTGGGGCACGCGCGGTTCTGGATGAATCGCGTTTGGCCCGTGGCGCCGTTGGCGATCGCTGTGTTTGGCATTTGGACATTGGCGCGGCGCAGATCCTTCGACACGATCGCCAGGACGATGAGTAATCCAGGATTGGCAGTCGTAGCAACTTCATGGATACGATCTGTGTCGGTCTTGCCCGTTTCACGTCATCGCAGGCGAATGCCATGCCCACCGGCGCGTCGTATCAGTATCGGGTTGCGGAGACCTCTGATGAGATCGAACAAGTTCTGCGTTTGAACTATCAGACGTTCGTCCGCGAGCTGGGGCAGTATGACGACGACGGTAGCGAACGGCTGATCGACAAGTTCCATGAGAAGAATCGCTACTTGGTCGGGATGCTCGATGGCGAAGTCGCGGGCATGTTGTGCATGCACGATCGACCGCCATTTTCGATCGCCGCGCGGCTGCCTGATCCGAGCATTTTGACGAGGCCGGGAAGTCGGCCGTTGGAGGTGCGGCTGTTGGCGATTCAGCCGGAGCATCGACGCGGCGCGTTGTTTGCCGGTTTGATCGAGACGCTGCTGCGCTTCGCTCGCGAGCAGAGCTACACGCACTTGTTGATTTCGGGGGTCGTCGAGCAAGTGCCGCTTTATGAGCACCTTGGCTTTCAGCGATTAGGTCCGGCGGTCTCGTGCGGTGCCGCCGCATTCGTGCCGATGTCGGTCGAAGTCGCCAAGTTGGAAACTCGCCACGCACTCGCCTTGCGACGGTGGACGCGGCGGCAATCGCGGTCGCACGAAGTTCCGGTCGTCTCGTTGTTGCCGGGACCGGTGCCGCTGAGTGCGGAAGTGAAACGCGCGCTGGCGGAGCCGCCGATTTATCATCGCGACCCCGAATTCCTCGACCTCTTCACCAGCGTGCGAAACTCGCTGAGCCGATTGGTGGGCGGACGCGTTGTGGCAGTACTCGTCGGGAGTGGGACACTGGCGAACGATGCGGTCGCTGCGGTGTTGTCCGCGTTGCCAGCGGAGCCAAACGGATTGGTACTCGTCAACGGTGAATTCGGTGAGCGATTGGTGCGACAAGCTCGACGATTCGGACTGACTCCGCGCGTCCTGAGTTGGGAATGGGGCGATCCCTGGAATCTCGATGAGATCAATCTCGCGCTTGCTGCGCTGCGGCCTGGCGACTGGGTTTGGGGCGTGCATTTGGAAACCAGCACCGGAGTGCTCAACGATCTTCCGGGCTTGCTGCGGTTGTGTCAGTCGCGTGGTCTGCGAGTCTGCCTGGATGCGATGAGCAGTTGCGGAGCGGTGCCACTGGATCTCACGCAGGTCTTTTTGGCAACGGCGACTTGCGGGAAATCGTTGGGAGCGGTTGCGGGCTTAGCGTTCGTCTTCGCCGACGAGCGCGAGCTGCGTGACGTGAACCACGACCGATTGCCAACATCTCTCGACTTGGTCGCCGCGCTTGCCGCGCCTGGTACACGATTCACGGTTCCGTCGCCGCTGGTGAAGTCGCTCGCGGCGGCGTTAGAGAGTTACGCCGAACATCGAGCGGCGGCTCACTTCGAGCATTATCAAACATTGGGGACACGCCTGCGTGCGGGGCTGCGTCGTGTGGGATTGATCCCACTGGCGGCAGAACAATTCGCCAACCCCGTGGTCACGACTTTTCGCCCGCCCGCCTCTTTCACCGCCTCACAGTTCTTAGAACGCTGCGCGCGTGCCGGTTTTCAAATCGGTGGCCAAAGTGAATACCTTGCGCGGCGCGGACTGGTGCAAGTCGCCACAATGGGTGCCACGACTCACACCGAAGTGAATCGTTTTCTGGAATTCATTGAGTCATGACATTCAAAAGGCGAACCGTGTCACTTCTCATCACACTGCTGGTTCTGCCGTGCTTGAGCTTGTCGCTGTTGAACCTGACGGGAAAGCGTCCGTCGAATTTGGGGGTGCGTGACGGCAAGCTGGCTCCGTGTCCGACGTCGCCCAATTGCGTATCGACTCAGGCGGATGACGACCAACATCGCATCGCGCCGATCGTAAGTTCGCTGCGAGCGGCAGATTCGCTGCGCTGCCTGAAGCAGGTGCTCGCGGAAATGCCGCGAGTCACGCTCATCACCGAACGCCCCGACTACCTGCACGCCGAGTTCCGCAGCGCGTTGTTTCGCTTCGTCGATGACGTGGAGTTCTTCGTTGTTCCGAACGAGCAGACGATCCACTTCCGCTCGGCATCGCGAGTCGGTCACGGGGATCTGGGAGTCAATCGCCGTCGCATGGAACTGATCCGGAAATGCTTTGCCGATGCCGCCAGATGAGATGGCGAGCGCAATAACTACCCGATGTCACGTTAGCACGACGCGCAAGCGAGTGGTTCCTGAATGACCACTCGCTTGCGCGTCGTGCTAGTTTCCCCGTGCATCGGAAAGTTCTTGCGCTCCCGTTCCAAAGAATCGACTTTTGTCAGGCGCATCAATCTTCAATCAGCAGCTTGATCTCGTCCGAGTTCGCTTTGAGTTCTGGCGCGTACATGGCGGACGCCTTCGTCGGCAGTGCGCTGAACTTGCCGGGGATTTCGGCTCGTAGGCGGTACGAGAGGCTGTGCTTGCCGCGAGCCAGCGCGCGGACGAAGAAGGCGACACGCTCGTCGCGGAATTCGACGTAGGCTCCCATCTCGTTGCCGTTGTAGCCGCTGCGGACTTCGACTGGCTCGAAGCCGCTGGCCTTCATGTCCTCGAACAGCAGGTACTCGTAGTCGTTCTTGCTGTCGATTTCTAACTCGACTTCGACCAAGTCGCCGCTCTTGAGCTTGTCGAGATTCGCCAGCTCGGCGCGGGCGTACTTCTCGACCTTTTGGCTGACGACTTGCCCGCGCGAAC
>JANNDA010001119.1:0-24099 GCA_031387195.1 Planctomyces sp.
CATCGCTGCCGCTTGAGGGCCACGTTCGCGCGCGGCGACTTCGACGGCGTGCACGAGGTCGACGACTCCGGTCGGCGCGCCTCGCTCGCTCATGAGCGCGACTGCGCGCGCTGCTTCTTTCACGACGCCGCCCCGCTCACCTTCGTCTTGCTAAGCGGGCAGATTGTATTGGCCGCCAATTTCGCTGCCACTCACCGGTTGCGGACTCATTGTGCCGATTTCTCTGCGTTGCAATTTGACAACATTGCCGATTTGTCCGCAGCACACGATCACTCTGAAGGTCGTGCAGTCGAACTGTTCGGTAAGCGGTTTGACTTGTTTTCGCCACGGTCCATGTTTTGGCAAATCCGACGAAGTAACCAGAAGCGTCAGCGAGGGCGAACGCTTCAGGACACGACAAATGCCCCGTTGCTTGAAGCGCCCGCCCTCGCTGACGCTTCGGGTTACTTTGAGTTGCGGCTCAGCCGCGATGTCTCACCGCACCCGCGTTTGAAGTCAACGAGCCACCACATGCTGGGACTGCAACTTTCCAAACGCGAACTCGCCGCGCGCACGCTCGACCTAACTGGCGGTGGCCGGATATTGCGAACGGTGCCTGCTTGGAAAGGACTGCTGACTCTGAACTACCACCGCATTGGTGATGCCGGGCAGTCAGCGTTTGATCGCCACTTATGGAGTGCGGCGGAAGAAGACTTCGATCGGCAAGTCGCGTTCCTCGCCAAAAACTTTGACGTGATCGGGCTCAGCGATCTGGATGAAGTCCTGCGTCGAAAGCAAGGACGCTTCGTGATGCTCACGTTCGACGACGGCTATCGAGACAATTACTCGGCCGCGTTCCCGATTCTGAAATCGCACGATGTTTCGGCCACGTTCTTCATCGCGACCGGATTTATCGACCGACCGCGTGCTCCGTGGTGGGATGAAATTGCCTGGATGGTCCGTACCTGCACGAAGCAGCCGCTCGCAGCGAATCGTTGGCTATCGACGCCGATCACGTTCGATGAACCGGATCGAGAACATGCCATCGGACGGTTGCTGTCGATCTACAAGGGGCTGGGGCCGGAAGCGACCGATGAGTATCTCGATTGTCTGGCGGACGAGCTCAATACCGGACGCTGCCCGGCGTCGATGGCGAATGACACGTGGATGACTTGGGACATGATCCGCGAAATGCGTGATCAGGGCCTGACATTCGGCGGCCACACCGTCAATCATCCGATCTTGGCGAACTTATCATCCGAGCAACAGGACTGGGAAATCGGCGAGTGCCAACGCCGGCTCGTTGCGGAACTGAAGCAGCCGATCACAACCTTCAGTTACCCGAACGGAAAACGATCGAGCTTCAATGACTTCACGCGCACCGCGCTGAAGCAATTTGGCTTTCGCAAAGCGTTCACGTTCTTGGGCGGTTACGCTCAGCCAGGCTTTGGCGATGACTTCGCTCTGCCACGAACCGCCGTCGAGAGTGACATCAACCTGCCGCTCTTTCGCGCGACAGTCACTGTGCCACAGTTCTTCGCATGATTGCGTTCCAACACGTTGTGTCGAAATTCACGACGCGGAGCGTCGTGCCACACTGGTTGTGGCCGACGAAATTGGCCGATAGCCTGATCCCCACGGATTGGTCACTTATTTCGCTTTGTGAGTCCCCACTTGAAGGAAGCATCCATGCGTCGCGGACTGTTAGCTGTTTGGATTGCGGGCGTTTTGGTGGCAAACGTGAGTCTTGGTCGCGCCGAGGATTTGGCGAAGCCAACCGGTGAGTCGATCGTTTCTCCGGATGCGAAGTTGGAACACCTTTTCACAAGATCCGCAAAGATCGAAGGGGGGCTCACGGAAGGCCCCGCTGTCGCGCCTGATGGAGCAATCTATTTTTCTGACATCCCGTTCGGCAAAGACAATGGGATGATCCTGAAGTTCGATCCGAAGACCAAACAGACGACAGTCTTCGCCGCCGACAGCGGTAAATCCAACGGATTGATCTTCGACTCGGAGGGATTCCTGCTTGCCGCCGAGGGAGCGGATTTTGGGGGCCGTTGCATTTCTCGCTGGGACGTGCAGACCGGCAAGAAGACTGTGCTAGCGGATCGCTACCAAGGAAAACATTTCAACGCGCCAAATGACATCTGCGTTGATCGACAAGGGCAGATTTACTTCACCGATCCCAAATACGTCGGAGCCGAACCGCGCGAACAAGAACACCGCTCGGTCTATCGCGTGGATCGAGACGGCTCGGTCATCGAGATCACTCACGATGTCGGCAAGCCCAACGGAATCGCGATCAGTCCGGATGGCAAGACGATGTATCTCGCCGACCACGACAACGGCGTCGATCGCATCGGCTCCGATGAGACACCGAAGCCGGGTGCGATGAAGGTCTATGCCTTTCCGCTCGGAGCCGACGGCAAAGTCAGTGGGACTCGAAAAACGATCGTGGACTTCGGCGATCAATCGGGCTGCGACGGCATGACCGTCGATGAAAAGGGAAACGTGTATCTGACGTCGCGTGGCCTGAAGCGTCCCGGTGTGTTGGTGGTTGATCCAACAGGCAAAGAAGTCGCGTTCATCCCAACAGGGGTGCCCAACCAAAAACCGGACGCGCTCTTTGGCTTCCCAAGCAACGTCGAGTTCGGCGTCGGTGACGAGGCCAACGTCCTCTACATCACCATCGACAAGAGCCTTTTCCGAATCACGTTGAAGGTCAAAGGCTATCACGTCCAATACACCAAAAAATGACGGCGACCAACGCGACGACACGATGGCTACTGCAGCGCTCCCTCGGAACGTCGTTCCGAGGGCTGTGCCGATCGGCTTACCGCTTTGTCTTTCCGCCAACCTGTCCCCTGTGTCACAACGAAGTTGATTCCGCTTCGTGCGAAGTCGATCACCAGTTCGTCACGCCGATCCTGTGCGAAAGTTGTTCGACTGAAATCATTCCTCTGCCAGGCAACCGCTGCCTGCGTTGTGGTGTTTCGCTCGGTCCTTACGTCAGCAGCGAGCAAGGCTGTCCGATGTGTCAGCATCAGAAGTTTCGATTTAGCCGCGTGATTCGGCTCGGCACCTACGAAGGTCTGCTGCGCGAAGCCTGCATT
The DNA here is from genome assembly GCA_031387195.1 of Planctomyces sp. GTDB lineage: Bacteria > Planctomycetota > Planctomycetia > Planctomycetales > Planctomycetaceae > SXKJ01. Next base: position 3,093 of record JANNDA010001119.1, read on the forward strand.
CGCGGAAAAGCGTCACACACGCAACCGGTCAGCGCGGCGTTGGCGAATCTGTTGTGGCTCAATGAACGCGCGGCGTTTGAAGAGTCTCAACTCGATTTCGTGGCTCCGGTGCCGCGCTATTGGACTCGGCGGCTGACTCAAGAACATCATCAGGCCGAAACGGTGTCGCGAGTCTTGTCGCGTCGCCTGCGAATTCCTCACGCACGAACGCTGCTGCACAAGACTCGGCTCACTCCCGATCAATCCGAGTTGACGGCGACGCAACGAAAACAAAACCTGCGCGGAGCGTTCTCCGTAAGCTGGTTCGGTCGCCGCAAGATCGAGGGCAAAACGATTCTGCTGGTGGACGACATCCTCACGACAGGCACGACCGTGAATGAATGCTCGCAAACGCTGCTCAAGGCAGGTGCCCGACAAGTCATCGTGGCCGCGCTTGCCGTCGTTCCACCGATTCGGCGTTGATCTGTTAGCGATCCCGTAGTTCAGGCGGCCCGCCTGAGTCACATTGAGTGCGAGGGACGGCATAAATCCGAGCGAATCCTGTGCAGGCGAGCCGCCTGCGCTACGAATTATGGGCTCAATCGGAACCACCGCCCCACAAAAGTCTGGCATTTTGACGCATCAGAGCTTGTTGATTTAGCCGATCAACAGCAAAATGTCGCACCCTTTGGGAATCCTGCTACAAACCCCACCGCTTCTCTCGAGGAGAGCCTGCCATGTTGAGTTTCTTCGGCGAACGTCAACGCAACTGCGATTCAGCATCACGACGATCGTTTCTGCAGTTGGGAGGAATGGGCATCGGCGGGCTGACGCTGGCCGACTTGCTGCGATTGGAAGCTCGTGCGGGAACGAAAGCCTCGAAGAAATCGGTCATCAACATCGTCCTGAGCGGCGGCCCATCACACCTCGACACGTTTGATTTGAAGCCGAACGCTCCCTCGGAAATTCGGGGCGAGTTCCGGCCAATCGCCACCAACATGCCGGGCTTCGAGATCAGCGAACACCTGCCAAAGCTGGCCACGCTGGCCGACAAATTTTCTGTCGTGCGGTCGATCACGGGCATGAACGACGAACACACCAACTCACAATCCGACAGCGGCTGGTCCGTGAATTCGTTGCAGTCGATCGGTGGCCGCCCCAGCTTGGGATCCGTGATGTCCAAGATGTGGGGACCAGCTCAGATGACTCCGCATGGTGCCGCCCCGACGTTTGTCGATCTGACGAACGGCGTGTCGCGACCGGGATTCCTCGGCCAAGTTCACGCGGCGTTCTCGCCGGATGGTGTCGGCCGACAGAACCTAACGCTCAACAACCAAGTCACGCTAAAGCGGCTCGATGATCGCAAAGCGCTGCTCACCGGATTGAACAGCGTCCGCCAAGCGACGGACTCGCACGGCATGATGAACGCACTCGACAGCTTCACCGAACGAGCGGTCAACCTGATCACGTCCGGAGAAGTTGCGAAAGCCCTCGACCTCAAGCATGAAGATCCGCGAACCGTTGCGAAGTACGGCATCGAGAAGGATCAACAAAATCAGCGGATGATTCTGGCTCGCCGTTTGATTCAAGCCGGAACACGCTGCGTCACGTTCTCATGGGGCGGTTGGGACACTCACCAAAACAACTTCGGTCATCTCAAAATGCAGTTGCCGAATCTCGACAACGGACTGAGCGCACTGATCGAAGACCTCGACGCTCACGGCATGTTGGATGACACGATCATCCTGATGTCTGGCGAGTTCGGTCGAACCCCGCGCATCAACGGAACCGCCGGTCGAGACCACTGGGCTCGCTCCGCGTTCTTCTACATGGCTGGCGGTGGATTCCGACACGGCCAAGCGATCGGCTCCACGAATCGCCTCGGCGAAGTGGCTCACGATCGCCCGGTCCCGTTCCAAAGCGTCTTCGCCACCGTTTACAAGCAACTCGGCATCGACCCGGACGCGATCACGCTGATCGATCCGAATGGTCGCCCGCAGTATTTGGTCGATGATCGAAAACTCATCACCGAATTGGTGTAAGCCGCCAAGAGTTTGCGGTGAACTCGCAAGTCATGCGGGCCGTTGAATGCCGAGAATTGTCTCGCCGTCAACGGCCCGTTTTGTTGGATAGAAGCCGCGAATCGCGGCAAGCATTGCACACATGCGAGAACAGCACTGCTTTTCTCGCTGGGGCTGCTACCACATCTTTTCCAACACATCAGGAGGAGCTTCAGAGTACTTCAGCGGTTCCATTGAATACGAAGCACGTCCCTGCGAGATACCGCGGACCTGCGTTGAATAGCCGAACATCTTCGCCAGCGCAACCTCCGCCTCAATGACCCACAGTCGCCCACGGTTTTCCGTGCGGACGATTGTGGCCCTGCGGGCATTCAAATCAGCCTGCACGTTGCCGATGAATTCCTCGGGAGTGACGACCTCCAACTTCATAACCGGTTCCAGCAGCACGCAGCCAGCTTTCTCCAAGCCTTCGGAGACGGCCTTTGCCGCAGCGGCTGTCAGCGTAACATCATTGGATTCTCCGTCTTTGTAGTCCACGCCAATGATCGTGAAGCGGACTCGCATCAATGGGTTGCCGTACATGCCACCGGCGTTGCCACCTTCTTCGACAGCCTGCTCCAGAATAGGGACCAATGCTGCGGGGAGATCGCTTGGTTTTAACTTGTTCTCGACACAGACGGCCTCTTCGCCGGCATACGGTTCAACCCGCAAACGAACCCGCGCTGAATGCACGGCCACGCCGACCTGTCGCGAGAACTCACCCTCGACTTCAACGGCTTTACGTACGGTCTCACGATAACTGACGCGTGGCTTATGAACGCGGACTTTCACCGCAAATTCACGCTCCATACGGTCTTTGATGACCTCCAGGTGCAACTCACCCATGCCACTGATAATCGTCTCGCCAGTCTCTTCGTTGATGCGAACCTTGAATGTCGGGTCTTGCTTGGCCAGCCGACGCAAAGTCTCTTCGAGCTTCTTCCGTTCAGCGCTGGAATCTGGCTCAACCGCCATGGAGATTACGGTTTCTGGAAAGCTGATTTTCTCCAACATGATCGGCTGCTGAGTCGCACACAGCGTGTCCCCGGTGAAGACATCTTTCGGGCCAATCGCGCCAACGATGTCTCCGGCATACGCTTCGTCAGTTTCAATCTTCTCACGCGAATCAGCTTGTACTCGCCAAATCTGACTGACAAGTTCCTTCGTATTCGTTCGCGGATTCAGCACCTTTGAGCCACTCTTAAGCGTGCCAGAATAGATCCGCACGAAACAAAGATCGCCGTGCTTGTCCGCTTGAATTTTGAAGATCAATCCGGAAAACGGCTCGTCAGGCGACGCCTTACGCTTCTCCGCCTTCGTTGATTGCGAACCCTTCTTACCCACAAACGGAACACCCTCGACTGACGGACGATCCAGTGGGGAAGGGAGATAATCAATGACTGCATCCATCACCGGTTGCACCCCGATGTAACGCAACGATGTTCCGCAAAAGGTTGGAAAGAATTGCCGTTCGATGGTCCCCTTGCGGACCAATCGACGGATTGTCTCTTCGTCCAGATCTTGAGTTTCGAGGTATTGCTCGATCGCCTGCTCGTCGAGTTCCGCAACGGTTTCAACCAGCTTCTGCCGCCACAACTGGGCCTCATCGAACATCTCCGGCGGAATCTCTTGTTCGGCGTACTTAGTCCCCTGCGACTCGATGTCGAAGTACAACGCCTTCATGCGAACGAGGTCGATGATCCCTTTGAAACAGTTTTCATCCGGTGGCGATCCCGCGCCAATCGGGATCTGCAATGCCAGCGGCGTCGCATGCAGCCGGCTCTTGATGTCAGCCATCACCGTTTCAAAATTGGCACCGATGCGGTCCATTTTGTTGACAAAGCAGATTCGCGGCACGTTGTACCGATCGGCTTGACGCCACACGGTTTCGCTCTGAGCTTCAACACCATCCACACCGCTAAAAACAACGACCCCACCGTCGAGCACTCGCAAGCTTCGCTCGACCTCGGCGGTAAAATCGACGTGCCCCGGCGTGTCGATAATGTTGATCGTTGAGTTTTTCCATCGACACGTAATCGCCGCAGAATAAATCGTGATCCCTCGTCGAGCCTCGTCAGGGTCAAAATCCGTGATAGTAGTTCCGTCGTCAACGTTTCCCATCCGATGCGAAGCGCCGGCGTAGTACAGAATTCGTTCGGTCGTCGTCGTCTTGCCGGCATCAATGTGCGCGATGATGCCAATGTTACGAATGGCTTTGATGTCATACGACATGCTAAATCCTGACGACGAAACCCCCGCCAGCTTTGAGCCGACAGGACTTTGCTACGAGTACCAATGAAAAACAGCGCGTGACGACCGACTATCGTCGGACATCACGCGCTGTTGTGATCGATCTGGGGCTACCACGCGAAGTGAGCAAACGCCTTGTTGGCATCAGCCATACGATGCACGTTTTCGCGAGTGGTCATTGCAGTTCCTTCACGGCGATAAGCCGCCAGCAATTCTTCGGCAAGTCGCATGTCCATCGGGCGTCCCTTCTTGCCGCGAGCTGCAGCCAGAATCCAACGGATTGCCAATGTCTGACGTCGCTTCGGATTCACCGAGGTCGGCACTTGATAGTTCGCACCACCAACTCGGCGAGAACGAACTTCGATAGCCGGCTTGACGTTATCCACCGCCGCCAAGAAGACATTGATCGGCTCTTCGTCTGGTAACTTTTTCTTGATCGCGTCCAAGGCAGAGTAGAAGACGATCTGCGCGACACTCTTCTTGCCGTCGTGCATCAGACAATTAATGAATTTTGAAGCCAACACCGATCCGCATCGTGGATCGGGCTTCAGTTGTTTCTCACTCGCAGTGAACCGCTTGGCCATCGAAGATTACTCCGGAAACTTCTCGCTGTGTGTATGAATTTGAAGGGTTTGCGAAAACCACTCCGCCTGCATTGCGAATACCGCCTAGAAAAATGAATCAGACCTACTTGGGTCGCTTCGCACCATAACGGCTACGGGCTTGCTTGCGGTTGGTCACGCCAAGAGTATCCAACACACCACGTATGACCTTGTAACGTATACCAGGCAAGTCGCGCACACGACCACCACGCACCAGGACGATCGAGTGTTCCTGAAGATTGTGGCCTTCACCCGGGATGTAGGCTGTGATTTCTTTGCCATTTGACAATCGCACACGAGCCACTTTTCGCAGCGCCGAGTTTGGCTTTTTCGGCGTCACAGTTTTAACAAGCAAGCAAACACCGCGCTTCTGAGGACAACCTTCCAAAACAGGCGTCTTCGATCGTGAAGGCTGTGGTTTTCGTGGCTTGCGAACCAGCTGATTGATCGTCGGCATTCAACAACTCGCAAAATAAAAAGAAGAACCCAGATGCATTTCCATTGTCGGCTGAACCGCTCAATTCGACTTTAGGGCTGTGTTGCCGGAACTGCGTTTCCGCCGCCAGCACCACCTTCACTACCTTCTTTCAACAGTTCCAAACGAGCAGCCATGATGCGGTCATGTTCGGCCTTCAGCTCTTGCAGAGCCTCCTGACGAACACGCACTTCCGACATCTGGTGTGTCTTGAATCCCGTTCCAGCCGGTATGAGGTGGCCCAAGATAACGTTCTCTTTCAATCCAACCAAGTGATCGACCTTCCCGGCGATAGCAGCTTCCGTCAAAACTTTGGTAGTTTCTTGGAAACTGGCTGCCGAGATGAAGCTTTCGCTCTGCACAGCCGCCTTGGTCACACCGAGCAACTGCACAGCCGCTGTTGACGGTTTCGGTTTCTGGAAAGACGCCGGACTGCCACCATCGGCTTCCACCGCCGCGTTGACTTCATCAAACGTCTTTCGCGGCACGATATCACCCGGTTGGAACTCGGTCTCACCCGAAGTTGTCACCCTGACTGAACTGGCCAAATCTTGATTCAGTTTTCGGAACTCGAACTTATCGAGCACGATGCCCGGAAGCAAAGTTGTATCACCGACGTCGGTCACTCGAACCTTGCGAAGCATCTGTGACACAACGATTTCAATGTGCTTGTCGTCGAGATCCACTCGCTGAGAGCGATACACGTTCTGGATTTCATGCAACAGATATTGCTGAACGGCTTCAACCCCGCTGACCCGCAATATGTCATGTGGCACCAACGGTCCTCGTACGAGCGCATCGCCCGCCCGAACCACATCCTTCGCATGGACCATCAACTGCTTACCGTGCGGAATAATGTGTTCGACTTCGGTACCATCGCTACCACGAACAATGATAATTCGCTTGCCTCGCTTCTTCTCGGCAACGAGATCCACTTCACCATCAATTTCCGCGACAACAGCCGGGTCTTTGGGTTTCCGGGCCTCGAACAGTTCGGTAACTCGCGGTAAGCCGCCGGTGATGTCCTGCGTACCCCCACTTTCTCGTGGAGTCTTCGCAATGACGCTACCAGCCGCTACTTGTTGGCCTTCTTCGACTTCGATACTCGCACGCTCTGGCATGTAGTAAAAGTCCAGAATCTTTCCGGTTGAGTCTTCCAGCACGATCTGCGGATGCAAGTCACCCTTGTGCTCAATAATCGTCTTACGAACCTTACCGCTGGCCTCAGTTTCGGTGCGGATCGACTGTCCTTCAATGCAGTCCTCAAGCCGGGCACGTCCAGCAACTTCAGAAAGAATGGGGACCGAGTGTGGATCCCACTGACAGATGACCTGTCCAGCGACGATGTCTTGCTCTTCGGTTACGAGCAACACCGCACCGTTTGGAACCGTATATTTTTCAAGTTCTCGTTCTTTGGGGTCAACGATGATCACTTCACCATTTCGAGCGAGCACCACGTTCTCGCCAGCGGTATTGACCACGCAGCGAATGCGAGCGAACTTCACGCGACCACCGCGACGAGATTTGATTTCCTTATCTTCGATACCCGTCTGAGCAGCACCACCGATGTGGAAAGTACGCATCGTCAACTGCGTGCCAGGCTCACCGATACTCTGGGCGGCGATGATGCCCACGGCCAAACCTTCTTCAACCATCGAACCAGTCGATAAGTCCATTCCGTAACAAAGACGGCAAATACCTAAGGTCGCTTCGCAGTTCATTGGGCTGCGCACCTGAATTTTTTCGATACCCAACTCTTCGATCTTGCGAGCGATCTTGACGGTAATCAGCTCCCCTTCGCGAACGATTACTTCATCGGTGATCGGGTTCACAATATTTGTACGACTGACACGACCTCGGACACCCTCCGCTAAGCTGACTTCTACCTTCTCCCCCCGGTACACGACTCCCTTGGTAGTCCCTTTCGTCGTCCCGCAGTCCTCCATTGTGACCACGACATTCTGACACACGTCCGCGAGCTTTCGGGTCAAGTACCCTGAGTCGGCGGTCTTGAGGGCCGTGTCGGCCAAGCCTTTTCGTGCACCGTGTGTCGAACTGAAATATTCCAGAACCGACAGCCCTTCGCGAAAGTTCGCCTTGATCGGCGTTTCAATGATTTCACCACTCGGCTTCGCCATCAATCCGCGCATGCCGGCCAACTGTCGAATCTGCTCGACACCACCTCGAGCACCAGAGTGAGCCATCAGATAAATTGGATTCACGTAAGCGCCGTCATCACGGACGTCATGCTCCAATTCGTGCATCATTGACTTCGTGATCGCCTCACGAGCGTGAGTCCAATGGTCGAGCACCTGATTGTAACGCTCTTGGTCAGTGATCACACCGCGTTCGTAAAGCTTCTGAGCCTTGAGTACAGCCGCTTCTGCATCGTTAATAATCTTGGGTTTATCCGGGGACGTCTTGAGGTCACTGGCGCCGAATGACAATCCGCTACGAGTTGATTCACGGAAGCCAAGCTCTTTCAATCGATCCAGCAATGCGATCGTTGAACGACGACCTAGCTCCAGATAACAATCGGAGATGACCTTGGCGAGATCTTTGCCTCGCATCGTCATGTTGTAGAACGCAGCCCGGTCCTCAAGGATATCATTGAATATGACGCGACCAGGCGTAGTCACGATGATACCACCCGGCTTGTGAGTTTCAGAACCTTCTCCGATCACTCGCTTTTCTCGCGGCAGACGCAGTTTGACTTGAGCGTGGCGAGCGACTTTACCCTGCGCGAACGCCATGTGAATTTCTTGGAACGAACTGAAAATCATCCCTTCACCCGGTCGGCCAGCTCTGCTCATCGTCAAGTAGTAGCAACCCATTACGATGTCTTGTGACGGACTAATAATTGGAGCGCCATTTGCCGGGCTGAAGACGTTGTTAGTTGACATCATCAGCGTTGTCGCTTCGACTTGTGCTTCGATCGATAACGGCAAATGCACTGCCATCTGGTCGCCGTCGAAGTCGGCATTGAAGCCCTTACAAACCAGCGGGTGAATGCGAATTGCATTTCCTTCCACCAGCACGGGTTCAAATGCTTGAATACCCATGCGGTGCAATGTTGGGGCACGATTCAACAGTACGGGATGATTTGTGATCACTTCATCGAGAATGTCCCACACGCTGTCGTCTTTACGTTCCAGCATGCGCTTTGCGCTCTTGATCGTATCAGCATGACCAAGTTCCTTGAGCCGCCGTATCACAAATGGCTGGAACAACTCAAGTGCGATCTTTTTAGGCAGACCGCACTGATGTAGATGCAACTCTGGGCCGACAACAATCACGCTGCGTGCAGAATAATCGACGCGCTTTCCTAGCAAGTTCTCGCGAAAGCGGCCCTGCTTTCCCTTGATCATATCAGTGAGCGATTTGAGCGGGCGGTTCGATGACCCCAGAACTGGACGCTTACAACGATTGTTGTCAAACAACGCATCCACGGATTGTTGAAGCATCCGCTTTTCGTTGCGAACGATGACTTCAGGAGCATTGAGGTCAACTAATTTTTTAAGTCGGTTATTACGGTTGATAATGCGGCGGTAGAGGTCATTTAGATCGCTAGTGGCAAAATTACCTGAATCCAACAGTACGAGCGGCCTAAGGTCTGGTGGAATTACCGGAATGACGTCTAAGACCATCCACTCCGGATGGTTTCCGCTATCTCGCAACGCTTCAACAATCTTCAATCGCTTAATGAGGTCTTTCGCCTTTTGCTGGCTTCCAGTCTCCACCAATTCGACCCGTAAAACTTTTGAAAGCGTCTCCAGGTCCAACCGCCCCAGTAGTTTCTTGACCGCCTCAGCACCCATGTCTACCTGAAAAGTCCCGGCGCCATACTTAGCCTTGGCCTGACGGAGCTCGTCCTCGGTCAGCAATTGACCACCGCGAAGCGGCGTGTCGCCCGGTTCAATGACAACGTAATCCTGAAAATAAATCACTTTTTCGAGATGAGTCGTTTTCAAGTTCAGCAATGCTCCCAAGCGACTTGGCATCGACTTGAAAAACCAAATGTGAACAATCGGTGCTGCAAGCTCGATATGGCCCATACGTTTGCGGCGGACTCGACTATGAGTCACTTTTACGCCACAGCGATCGCAAATCATTCCCTTGTACTTCATGCCGCGGTACTTTCCGCAAGCACATTCCCAATCCTTTTCAGGGCCAAAAATTCGCTCGCAGAATAAACCGTCTCGTTCAGGCCGATATGTTCTGTAGTTGATTGTTTCGGGTTTTTTAACTTCTCCGAATGACCAGCCTCGAATGTCGTGTGGGCTCGCCAGTTTGATGTGAACGGCCGAGAAATCGTTGACACGGTCATAAACGGCGGACTCAGTTGTCGTCGTGTTCATGCCTCGTTGTTCTTCCATATTCACAGCCCCATTCAATTGTCGACTTGTTCCCAGTTCAACCGCTTGCAAATGCAACCGTATTCGGCACTCAACAAAGCACCCGGCGCACTGCTAGCTCATCTTTTCCAACGACATGTCAAGCGCTAACCCACGAATTTCATTTGTGAGCACATCGAAGCTGGCAGGAGTGCCCGCCTCAAGAGTGTTTTCACCCTTCACCATAGACTCGTAAATTTTCGTACGGCCTTCGACGTCGTCGCTCTTAACGGTGAGTAACTCCTGCAAAATGTAGGCGGCACCATAGGCTTCCAACGCCCACACTTCCATTTCACCAAACCGTTGACCACCAAATCGAGCCTTGCCACCCAGTGGCTGTTGTGTAATAAGCGAGTAAGGACCGGTCGCCCTGGCATGTACCTTATCATCTACTAGGTGGTGGAGCTTGAGCATGTAAATGTAACCGACAGTTGTCTTTTGCTCGAACTGCTCGCCAGTACGACCATCGAACAACATTGTCTTGCCGTCCTCTGGCAATCCCGCTTCCTTCATACAGCTCCGAATTTCCTCTTCGGTTGCTCCGTCGAACACTGGACATACCGCAGAAAATCCAAGCTTCGATGCTGCCCATCCGAGATGTGTTTCGAGAATCTGACCGACATTCATACGGCTTGGCACACCGAGTGGATTAAGGATGATGTCCACGGGGGTTCCGTCCGCCAGAAACGGCATATCTTCCTCCGGCAACACCTTTGAGATTACGCCCTTATTGCCATGCCGACCAGCCATTTTGTCACCGACTGAAATCTGCCTTTTCGATGCGACGTAAACCTTCACCATCTGCAAGACCCCACTGGGTAACTCATCTCCTCGTTTCAGAGAATTTGAAGCTCGCTCTCGAGCCTCGATCGCCTCATCTACCACCGGCCAAGAATCTTTCATTAACTTTGTGCAGTCTGCCTTCTTCTGCGGGCTACGGATTTCAATATTCTCCCACAACTTGGGGAATGTGGCCGCAATTTCGCATAACTGCTTGTCATCATTGAGCGATGAAATATTCGTCCCATCGACAGTTGGGATCTTCCGTTCGAGAACCTGTTCCAGTTCTTCCAAAAAACTCTTAAAGACCGCGGCCACCGAAGCAGCTTGAACTTGCTCGGTCTCCTTGATGTCCGAGTCAAAACGCTTACGTTCTGTTTCCGAGAGACTCATACGACGAGAGAACCGTTCGGTGTGAATCACAATCCCTTCCACACCGCTCGGAACCTCCAGCGATTCGTTCTTGACGTCTTCACCGGCTCGCCCAAAAATCGCATGAAGCAATTTCTCCTCTGGTGTTAGCTCGGTTTTTGCTTTTGGCGACACTTTTCCTACTAAGATATCACCAGGGCGAACACGAGTTCCAACATGCACGATGCCGCTGTCGTCTAAATGCCGCAACATCTTTTCGCTAACATTGGGGATGTCACGAGTGAATTCTTCACGGCCTAACTTTGTTTCCCGAATCTCAACATCAAACTCGTCAATATGAATCGAAGTATAAACGTCTTCTTTAACTAATCGTTCCGAAAGAATGATAGCATCTTCGTAGTTATACCCCTCCCACGACATGAACGCGACGAGGACATTGCGGCCCAAGGACAAGATGCCGTTATGCGTTGCTGCAGAGTCCGCCAGCAAATCTCCCTTTTTTACTTTTTGACCGACCTTTACCAACGGGTGCTGATTCAAACAAGTCCGTTCGTTTAGGCCAGTGAATTTCCGCAAATGAAGCTTTCTTCCGTCAATCTCAATCACTGTCGAATCTACGTATGTGATCTTTCCGGCCCGATCCGCTCGCAACACCATCCCCGAATTCTTCGCGACCGTTGTTTCCATGCCGGTCCCCACGATCGGCGGCTCAGCTACCAGCAACGGAACTGCTTGACGCTGCATGTTTGAACCCATTAATGCCCTGTTCGCGTCGTCGTGCTCTAGGAATGGAATCAACGCAGCCGACACGCCCACCATCTGACACGGCGCGATATCGACGTACTGTGCATCGTCTGATGGAATCCAGACCACATCATTACGATGACGAGCCAACACACGACCGTCTGGAATTTTACCGTTCACAAACGGGGTATCTGCAGGAACAACGAAGGCATCCGATTCCTCGTCGGCTCGCAACCAAGCAACTTCATCAGTAACTTTACTGCTCTTGAGACAGCGGTAAGGGGTAATCAGAAATCCGTAGTCATCTACAGAAGCAAAGATTGCCAGGCTCGATATTAATCCGATGTTTGTGCCTTCGGGTGTCTCGATCGGACAAATTCGGCCGTAGTGCGAAATATGTACGTCACGAACCTCAAACCCAGCACGCTTACGATTGAGGCCGCCAGGCCCCAGCGCGCTCAAGCGGCGCTCATGCGTAAGCATTGATAATGGATTTGTTTGGTCAACCACCTGAGATAGCTCGCTGCGACCAAAGAAAAAATCCACTGCGGCAGCGACACTCTTTGGGTTCACTAAAGAGCGAGGGCTAATGTCTTCTGCGTCCTTGATACTCATTCGTTCTTGCACAGTGCGCCGCAGCTTCAAAAAACCCTTGCGAAGTTCGTCAGTCGCCAGTTCGTCGATCGTGCGCAATCGTCGGTTGCCTAGATTGTCGATGTCATCCACGTAAGCCGTATTGTCATTACTGCGCAGGCGCAAGATATATCGAATCGCGTTGACGTAATCCTCTGCACGCAACGCCATATCAGAATCCGGACAATTTTGATTGAACTTACGATTAATTCTGAAACGACCAACCTGCCCCAGACGATATCGATTGACGTCGGTAAATCGTTCCTTAAAAAGCTCAACAGCCTTTTCCAACTGCGGCGGATTACCCGGGCGCAATCGCTGATAAATCTTCAACAATGCTTCTTCATTGGATGTCGTAGTGTCGTCACGCAGACTGTTGAGAATGCAACGATCAATGGGTAGATCGAATACCTCTACGCTCTTGATTCCAGCCTCAACTATTGCATGAATTGCTTCTGATGTAATAGAGCCTGCGCTATCCACGATGATCTCACCACAGCGGGCGTGCTTCGAGGGATACGCAATGTCTTCAACAGCTATTTTGTCTTTGAGATTGTCCGCAGCGACTTCTTTGCCGACTTTGACCACCTTTGCTTCAAAAAACAGCCTCAAAATTCCGGCGGTCGTGCTGTAGCAAGCGTCCATCGCTCGTAGCAAAGTCATTGCCGAGAATTTACCACTCTGGTCAATACGGACTGCAAGCGCCTCTTTTCGAGTGGTTGCCAACTCAACCCAGCTTCCGCGTTCCGGAATGATTCGACAGGAATAGCCCTCTCGCTCGTTCCCGTCTGTGTTCTCCATGAAATCAACACCGGGGGAACGATGCAACTGGCTCACGACAACACGCTCTGAGCCGTTAATGATGAACTCACCACCCCCCAACATGATTGGTAAATCGCAAAGATACACTTCCTCTTCGATCGGTTGCTCCTTCTTCAGTCGAAAGTAAACACGCAAAGGTCTACCATAGGTCAATCGAAGTTGTCTGCATTCGTCTGGACTATAACGAGGCTTACCTAACTCGTAGCGGAGATACTCCAACTCAAACTGGCCGTCATAGCTCGTGATCGGAAATATCTCCTTGAAGATCCCCTCCATGCCGATCGGCAAACGACGATCGGCCTCAATACCTGCTTGCAAGAAACGAACGTAAGATTCAGTCTGAATTTTAGTCAGATCCGGGATCTCATACTGGTAATCGTCATGTCCGAAATTACGAACACTCTGAGGCAATAATCTTCTGTGTTCCGAAATGGCCATATCCCAACTCCAATATCAACGACTAAAATCTTCCGTTGAACTAGCGATTCAAAAACTGCAAACACAGCCAAAAACCTTCGGCCATCAAAAGAAATAGCTCCCCTGAATCAGGGAAGCTACGCTCGTGGAAACAAAACTTACAGCCGCAATTGCGTGATTCATATACAGATACGTCTACTCCTGCGTCACTACAGAAGTCTCAATAATATCACACTCAACAATTTAACGATGCCAAGTCCATTGTCCGGCCCGAAGCTAAACATCCCTGTTTAGATGCCAGCGATCCTGACAACATTTAACATCTCATCGTCGGCCGATAACCTACTTAATCTCAGCCTTGCCGCCAGCGCCTTCAATTTCCTTAACGACCTTTTCAGCCTCTTCTTTGGCAATGCCTTGTTTCAAAGGCTTAGGCACTCCTTCGACCAAATCCTTGGCTTCTTTCAAGCCCAGAGAGGTCAATGCTCGCACGACCTTGATTACGCCAATTTTATTCTCACCAAACCCAGTTAGAATTACATCGAACTCGGTTTTTTCGACTGCAGCCTCAGCACCACCAACACCACCAGCCGGCGCTGCCATCATTACAGCACCACCAGCAGCCGGCTTTATTCCGTACGCTGACTCCAAGTAGTCGGCGAGCGACTTGGCCTGTAGCACTGTTAAACCAACCATCTTGTCCCCCAGCTCCCTGATCGCTGGATCAACTTCAGTAACAGCCATTGCAGTTCACCCTTTCTCTAAGTCTGACGATCCTTATGCGCAACGCCCGTAACCGCCAAGCGAAGTGCAGACATTTCTGTCCAGCCAAAAAAAGACGGATGTGGTCTCCGTCTTACAATAACCTCAATCTAAGCGGCCTGATCCTTCTCTGACATCTGTTTAACTTGAGAGGCAAGCGCTGTGCCCTGCGCGTTGATCGCGCTAAGCGCCGCTGTAGATGCCGATAAAATCCCACCGATCAACCGTGCGATCAATTCTTCTTTACTAGGACTCTCGCTAAGCAGCTTTACTTCTTCTGGTGTGACTACCTGACCATCAACATATCCGCCCCTAACAACGGAGCCCGGAAAATCCTTCTCCCACTTAATTGTTTGCTTAGCCAAACCAATTAGATCTGGACCCCAAACAATTGTTGTCGGACCAGCAACTTGACTCTCTAGGCTCCAACCCATGTCGCAAAGCGCACGCTTAGCCAATTTGAACGGAGTAGCGAGCAACGAAATGGACTGTCTTCGTGAAGAAAGTCGCAGCCTATTGTTAGACACTCCATCTAACTTAGAAATGTCAACAAACAACACTTCCGTAACCACCTGAAGCTGTTCCGACAAATCCTTCATCATCAATGACTTAACTGCTTTACTCATATCAACACCGCAACTCTCCGAATATAACTCAAAAGACTCCAACGTACCGCTTGTATTTACGCAGACACGGCAATCGAAGGACTCATCGTTGCAGAGATGAACGCGCTTCGCAAATAAACACCCTTTGAATTTGCAGGCTTAATTGCCTGCAAATATTTAATCAAAGCTTGAATGTTCTCGACAAGTTGATTTTCTTCGAAAGACAATTTTCCGATCACGCAATGTATGATACCGGCTGCGTCAACTCGAAACTCAACCTTGCCAGCCTTATATTCTTTTACGGCTGTTGTAATGTCAGTCGTGACAGTTCCTGCTCGCGGGGAAGGCATCAAGCCACGCGGCCCAAGCACCTTACCCAATGGGCCAACAACACCCATCATATCCGGACTCGCAATCGCGACATCAAAATCAAGCCAGCCGCCCTTAATTTTATCAGCCAATTCCTTGCCACCGACGTGGTCAGCGCCGGCACTAATTGCAACATCAACATTCGAACCTTGGGCAAACACTAACACTCGCTTTGATTTACCAATTCCGTTGGGAAGCACAATCGATCCACGCACAACTTGATCTGACTGCTTCGGGTCAACGCCCAAACGGACAGCGATTTCCACACTCTGGTTGAATTTACAACGACGTATATTGTCAGGCAGGTTTTGCTCCAGACCCTTCAATTGCTTAATCGCCTCCGCGATAGGTAACACGCCAATACCTAACGCCGCTTCGCGAAGAACTGCCATCCGTCGAGAACGTTGCACCATCAAAAATACCTTCACATTGAAGACAACCACAATCAAAACATGTATCTTCATTAGTCTGCGATTGTGATTCCCATACTTCTTGCCGTGCCCTCGACCATCCGACATGCGGCACTCAAATTACCAGTATTCAAATCAACCATCTTTTCATTAGCGATTGCTATAACTTGGGCCTTTGTAACGATACCTACTTTTTCAACATTTGGACGCTGTGAACCCTTCGCGACGCCAGCAACTTTTTTCAATAATATCGACGCCGGAGGGATTTTTAGTATAAATTCAAACGACCGGTCACTAAACACCGTCACAATTACTGGAACAACGGTCCCAGCAATATCCTTAGTCTTCGCGTTAAACTCCTGAACGAACTTTCCAAGGTTAATACCGTGCGGTCCCAATGCTGTCCCAACAGGAGGCGCTGGCGTAGCCTGACCGCCAGTGATTTGTACCTTGATTTGCGCAACAATCTGTTTTGCCATTTCGACCTCACTATTCTACCAACCAGCTTCGGATGCAGTCCAACGCTAATATAAAGTCACGGTTTCTCAACCTGCCAATACTCTAATTCCACCGGTGTAGATCTTCCAAAAATTTCTATTAAAACAGAAATTTTACCACTGGTGTCATCGATTGTTTCAACGGTACCTTCAAACGTGTCAAAAGTACCTTCTTTGATTTTCACCACATCACCGCGTGATAATTGAATTTTTATTTTCGCAGGCTCATCATGAGCCTCCTCAACCTTCAACATCCTATCGATTTCAGAATCTTCCATCGGAGTAGGCATGCCGCCCGCACCAGTAAAATCACCAACTCCCGATGTGTCCCTGACCAAATACCAAGTCTCATCATTCAACTGCAATTGAACAAATAAATAACCCGGATACATCTTCCTCTCAATAATGCGTCGTTTACCACTTTTTGTTTCGACGATTTTTTCAGTAGGTATGACGATGCGACCAAAAGACGCTCCCATACAGTCGCGTCTAATGCGACGCTCCAAATTTTCCTTAATCGATTTTTCCCGGTTCGTTTGCACCTTTAATACGTACCATTTGAAATCCGGAGTCTCCGGATTGGCCGACTCAGACTTTTCAGACACAGCCAGCTACCTCCGATAAATCTGCAAAAAACCTATCACCTGGAACGCCCACTGCCAGATGAAGTCGAAGCAAAACATCACAATCGCCATCGACGTAATTAAGGCCAGCACGACAACAGTCGCGCGTTTGACTTCCATGCCAGAGGGCCAAGTCACCTTGTCAATCTCAGCCTGGACGGATATTAAAAAATCTGCCCATTTAGACTGATTCAACAACACCATCGAAATCCACACACACACAACCACGACACCGATACAGCCACCTAACCATTGGAAACCGGCCTGCCTGCGGACAAAAATCGACAGAACTGATATCAGAAACCAAGACAAACTCGCCGCCGCTGCGCACAGCGCAATTTGGCGTGTCGGCCTACCCTGATGTTTTTTATAGCCAATCACCGGCATCTTAAAGTAAACCCAAAAAATACCACCAACGACACCAAATCACGGGCGGAGGGACTTGAACCCCCAACCGCTGGATTTGGAATCCAGTGCTCTGCCATTGAGCTACACCCGTAGTCACACAAACAATACAAAGTTACTTTTTGCGAGACTCTTTATGGACGGTATGGCGTCTCAATCTCGCACAATACTTTTTTAACTGAAGGCGTTCTGTGCCTCGAGTCTCTTTTGAGACCCGATAATTTCGATCGCCACTCTCGGTGCACTCTAGCCACACGAATTCGCGAGGCATTACATTACTCCAAAATCAAGGTCACGACACCCGAACCCACTGTTTTACCGCCTTCGCGAATCGCAAATCGGCTACCAGTATCCATGGCAATGGGTTTGCCTAATTCCACCTGAACCTTAACATTATCGCCTGGCATACACATTTCCGCGCCGCCAAGTAAATTCATTGATCCAGTGACGTCTGTCGTGCGGAAATAGAATTGCGGCTTGTAGCCATTAAAAAAAGGAGTATGACGACCACCCTCCTCTTTACTCAAGACATACACCTCGCCCTCAAATTTTGTATGGGGCTTAATACTCTTTGGGGCCGCCAACACCTGGCCCCGCGACAGATCTTCCTTCTTTGCGCCACGCAGCAGAATGCCCACATTGTCGCCTGCCATGCCTGAATCTAGCGTCTTGTTGAACATTTCAACGCCAGTACAAGTTGTTTCGGTTGTTGGCCGCAACCCAATAATTTCAATTTTTTCGCCGACCTTAACAACTCCCTGTTCGATACGGCCAGTAACCACCGTGCCGCGGCCTTCGATCGAAAAAACATCTTCGATGGCCATTAGGAACGGCTTATCCGCCGCGCGCTGAGGCTCTGGGATATGTTCGTCAAGTACGTCCATCAGTTCACTGATGCACTTACTTGCAATCGGATCCTTGGGGGTGTCCAATGCGGCCTTCGCGTTTCCTCGAACGATCGGAATCGTATCGCCGGGAAAGTCGTACTTCGTCAGCAAGTCGCGAATCTCCATCTCGACAAGCTCAAGCAACTCAGGATCATCGACTAAGTCGCACTTGTTCAAGAACACCACAAGCGCAGGCACGTTGACCTGCCGAGCCAATAAAATATGTTCGCGAGTCTGGGGCATCGGGCCGTCGGCCGCAGAGACGACCAAAATCGCCCCGTCCATCTGGGCGGCACCGGTAATCATGTTCTTGATATAGTCAGCATGTCCCGGACAATCAATGTGCGCGTAATGCCGCTTCGGTGATTCATATTCGACGTGACTAACCGCAATCGTGACCGTTTTGGTTTCGTCTCGAACCGTGCCACCCTTGGCAATATCCGCATACGATTTGAAATGAGCCAAACCCTTGGCCGCTTGAACAGCAAGAATCGACGCCGTCGTGGTCGTCTTGCCGTGATCGATATGCCCAATTGTGCCCACATTGACGTGTGGCTTCGTTCTCTCAAAAACCGCCTTCGCCATGTTAACTCCCTAGCTCTCAAAAACCTGGACTTTACCGAACCCAATCGAAAAACATGCACCAAAGGCCAATTAACGCGTTGGCCCGTCAAAGTAAACTGTACTCTACCGGAGGAGCTGCTAGTGGGACTTGAACCCACGACCTCGTCCTTACCAAGGACGCGCTCTACCACTGAGCTACAGCAGCACGGAGGATGTAATACGAACCTCTTTGTTTTCCGCTCTCGAACACATCACCCAGTACTACAGTAGCGGGTGATGGGAATCGAACCCACGTGTCCAGCTTGGAAGGCTGGCGCTCTACCATTGAGCTACACCCGCAGACCTCACCGCCAATTACCCGCTGTGCCCCACACTCATTCTTATTGAAACTGGGGGAAGCAGGATTCGAACCTGCGAAGGCTGAGCCACCAGATTTACAGTCTGGCCCATTTGGCCACTCTGGAATTCCCCCCCCGACTTAATTCCTTATCTCCCTTCCCTCATCACACAGCCCATGCCTCAATGAAGAATCATGGAGATCTGAAGCTAGCGGAGGGACTCGAACCCACAACCACCGGTTTACAAAACCGGAGCTCTGCCAATTGAGCTACGCTAGCAGTTGTCGTCGGTTCGACGGGAGCGGGGCAATATAGCGACCGCCAACACCATTGCAAGCCATCGCCTGGCACCGCAGTTGCGTCAAAAAAAATGGTGTTAGATGACGCCGATGTTTGAAACTGCGAAACAGAATGTTTTGAGTTATGCTAGGACCGGGATTTTTGTGTTTTGAGGAATGGACCACAGGTTTCTTTTATTGGGGTAATCGGCAGGAGTGTGGTTGCATGACTCACCTTGCGGATTCCGCCAGTTGGTGCCAGATCTCGGAATCAGCCTTTCATTAAAACGGAAAATTTGATCTTTCCCGTCAGGCGTCGATTTTGAGGCGAGAGGTCAGGTTATGCTATGGACGTTAGCAATAACACAGATCAGCGAGGAGCAACAGCTCATCGTTGATGAATTCGGTCTTTCGCGGGCGGTGCGACGTGCATCGATCGACGATTATTTCGCTGGGGTTTCAGGTTCAACGGAGATCTTGGGGGCTGGTGATTGAAAAAAGCGGACATGTTTGTTTGTTTGTTTGTTTCGAATCGGATTGTGAGTTTCTTCCGAATTCCGAAAGGAGGGAGCAGGATGTCTGCGGAAGTGTTGGACTTCCCCCCGTTTTGCGGTCGAGTAGACAAGCGAGTAGAGTGCAAGACGAAGAGCGAGAACGAGCGTCAGCGACGGAAGTTTCCCGAGAGTTCAATGTGGGGTCCGTTCGGTTGTCGAGGCAGCCGGGGCGGAGTGTTGGCGAGGTGGCGAAGTGTCTGGACGTTGGCGAAGGTCTGCTGCGAAGGTGGAGGGACGAATTCGCGGCGGAAGGAGACTCCGCGTTTGCCAGGTTCGGGAAGTAAACCGGGCTGGGGGAAGAGATTCGCAAGCTGCGGGCCGAGGTTGAGCGGCTGCGGATGGAGCGTGAGATTTTAGAAAAAGCGACGGTCTTCTTCGCGAGGGAATCGCGATGAGGTGCGCCTTCGTCAAGGATCATCGAACGACTTGGCCGATCGCGATTGAGTGTCGCGTGCAGGCGGTGTCTCGCAGCGGGTATTTACGAGTGGCGTCGTCGTCCAGTGAGCGAACGCGCGAAGCGTCGCAAGTCGTTGACGGCACCGATTCGGAAGTTGCACGTCGGTCATCACGCGAGTTGTGGTTCTCCGCGCGTGCATCAGGAATTGCTCGCTCGCGGCGAAGCGGTCCACGAGGAGACGGTGGCCAAGGTGATGCGTGAAGCTGGTATTCAGGCCAAGTCGCAGCGGAAGTTCCGCGTGACGACGACCGATTCGAATCACACTCAGCCGGTGGTGGAGAACATTTTGGATCAGGGAATTCACGGCCGAACAGCGGAATCAGAAGTGGGTGGCGGACATCACATACATCGCGACTCTGGAAGGCTGGTTGTACTTGGTTGCGGTCATCGACCTGTTTACCCGGAAGGTGGTGGGCTGGTCGATGTCGGAGCGGATCGACAGGCGGCTGGTGGTCGATGTGTTGGAGATGGCGGTTTCGCGTGAACTCCCCGACGCGGGCCTCGAGGCGCATTCGGATCGCGGCGTGCAATACGCCAGTGAGCACTTTCAAGGAGTGCTCACGCAACACGACCTCGAATGCAGCATGAGCCCACGGCCAGCTCGCATAGTTGGGTAGTGTAGGCGAGCTGGCGCGATCGCTGTCGGTTTGGTATCTCTCTCCTGGAATGAGTCTGCGCGAGTTCGTTGGTCGTGTGACTGCGGGCTGGAGCGCAGAAGACCAGACCAGGA
>JANNDA010001139.1:0-14015 GCA_031387195.1 Planctomyces sp.
GCCCGCTACCATCCGCCCAACCCTGATAAAAAACCTCTCGGAGATCCCAAACTCAGCCAGCTCTCTCCGCAAGAAAAGAAACAACTCACCAACTTCACGAATGAAAACATCGCCGCTTGAAAATCCTTCACGGCGTTGCCCGAAGGGGCGGAGACCATTGCACCTGGAATTCGTTAGTGTCAGGTATTTTCAATCGAGAGGTCTCGACTCCTCCCGCTGCCAAACCTATTGGCTCTTGATATCGAACGGCCGGTCATCAGCGAATCCGAATAACGCCATAAACCAGGAAACTTGGAACGACCACGCGCAGCCGATCTTGCTCAACTTGAAACGTGAGCTTTACTGGATCGGCTTGTTCGGGACTGAGCAATTCGACCGAACTCACCTTGCGATCATTGGGCAGACGGAGATCGATGCGGATGTTTTCGACGGCGATTGGTCGTTCGTCTTTGAGCCCGCGGCCGGCACTTCGTTTGGCTTCAGGCTCGATCCGGTTGTAGTTGACCAAGTGCAGCGACAGTTCATCGAGCGTTGCCGGTTTCGACAGCGAAACTCGCACGGTGCTCGGTGCATCAAATCGACTGAGTCCTGCGACACGCGGCGGAAGTTTTTCGCTGTCGCTGTCGGTCGGCGAAATGACTTGTCGATATCGTCCCGCAATCTCTGGAGTCACGATGTCATCCGGCCGCACGTCGAACAAGACGTGCTCGTCCAACAATTGTTTGCCGAATTGCCGGAAGCGTTCGAGCGGCATGAGATCACCGTCATGGATCTTGCGGCGAGGAAACAGCAGCAACACTTCCGACTGCGGCCGATTGCCTCGAAAGAGCGTGTCGTGCTTTTTCAGGAACTGGTAGTAACGCACAATCTCGTCACGCGCCATCGGGTCGGTGAAGCGTGTGTAGAAACCCATCGGCGCTCCGCCGTTCGCCGCCAGTTCGGCAATCGCCACACGAATGCGAGTCCCCTCGTACTTGCCAAGCGTAAATGGCTTATCGTCGAACGCACCGCGAATGAATCGCGCCTGTAATGTTCCTTCGCCAAGAATCCCTTCGGCCAGGTCGGTGAAGTGTGCTGCGTCTCCCGTGCTGTACCAGAGATAATCTTCATCCCGACCCCACATCTCCGCCGGTAGCAAACAACGTTCGTCACCGCTGAGCTGATTGAAACCTCCGAGATGATTCCACTGCGCCACGATCAGATCTGGCTTCAGCGATCGGCCGTACTTCACGAAGACCTCATCGAACGCTCGCTTGTTGGCCACCTGTGAGAACCGCAACATCTCGCGCCGCAACGGCGTCGATTCTTCCGGCTTGTGCCAACTGACGATCTCCTTGAAACGATGAGTTTTCACGTCGGCGATTTCATATTTCGCACGCAACTCCTCCGCCGTGAATCGCTCGCCCAGATACGTCTTGAACTCCGCCACGCAATGCGGACAGAGACAATCGTGGCGATAGAAATAATTCGCGATGAAGCCATCGCAACCCTGATCGATGCCGTGTTTCGTCCAGGCTTTTAACACGGCTCGCCAATGCGGGTTGTTCAAGCAACCCCAATACTCCTTCATGCCACCGATGCTGTATTTATTGACGCCGATCGGCTTGCCGTCAGCATCCTTTTCCAACAGATCGAGTGGATCGGCAACCGGCTTCGGCCCCAACCACTCTTCGTTCCACAGGTCGCGATAGAACTTGAAGAACCCGCGCGGTCCGCCCGGATCTTTGTCGGTCTTGGGACTATCAGGATCACCCACCAAGAACTTCACGTTCATGTGACCGACCACTTTGATCCCCCGCTTGTGGATATCGCGATTCAGGTTCGCGAGCCACTCTCGGTTCTCGGCGATCCCGACGAGCGGAAAGTGAGCGGGATATCCCTTCCCATGCGGCGTGTGTGCCAGGCTCCAAAAGTGAGCCCCATAAAACCCGACCTGAGCGACGTCCGGTTGAGCGGCTTCCAGAAACGGTAAGTACCCCGGATCGGCATACTCGGCCCAGTGAGCCACCAGCGTCGTGAACTCCGGCCTCACGCGAGACGGCTCCTTCTCTGGCGACTGAGCGCACACTGGCCCGGCCACAATCAAACACAGCACAACACCCAAGAGAACTGACTTCATGGTCGCGAACTCCTATGCCTTGGCATCTAGCGATCCGCCGGATTGCCACTCATCCGTGTGGTCTTCATATCCGTGTGGCCCCGCGTTCTTAAATTCCCGTCAAGCACTCATATGAGCGAGTCCAACGCATCAAACCAATTCCGGCGGCAACCCAAACAATCGCCGCGCGTTCGCCGTCGTAATCGCCGCCATCTCATCAAGTGTCTTGCCGTGAGCTTCCGCCAAACTCTGTGCCGTATGATGCACGTACGACGGCTCGTTCCGTTTGCCCCGATGCGGCAGCGGTGCCAAATATGGCGAGTCCGTCTCGACCAACAACCGATCAAGTGGGATCTTCTTCGATAGTTGGCGTAGCGGTTCATTCTTTTTGAAGGTCAGCATTCCCGCGAAGGAAATGTGCAAACCAACCTCCAATGCAACATCCAACGTCGCTTCACTGCCGCAGAACGAGTGCATCACACCCTTGAGCGTCCCCGCACCAGCCGCGTCGCGCAACACCGCGACAACATCCGCCTCCGCCTCGCGACAATGCACAATGAACGGCAACGATCTATGTCGAGCCAGTTCTATCTGCCGACGAAAGTAATCGAGCTGAATGTCAAACGGTGTGTGGTCCCAGTACCGATCCAACCCGGTTTCACCGATCGCCACCACCTTCGGCGAGGCAGCCAATTCTTCGATCAGCTCCCAATCACCGGGCTTTGCTTGCGCCGCGTAGTTCGGATGAATGCCTACCGACGCAAACACGTTTGGTACGCGAGCAGCGATCTCGATTGTGGAGCGACTGCTGTTCGCCGTTGTCGCTATCGCCACCATCGCGATCACGCCGGATTCAATCGCCCGTGCGATGACCTCATCAATGTCCTGGCTGAAAGCGTCCTCATCCAAGTGGGCGTGAGTGTCAATGAGCTGCACGAGGTGCCTCCCGCAAGCGGCTTCAAAACGTAGCACAGACGGCTCGCCTGTGATTCCATCGGACAACAAACACAGGCGAGCCGCCTGGGCTACGTCTGACATCTGTCGTTAAGAGCCGCAAGCCTTGAGCGCCGCCAGATTCTCACGCTCGTTCCGACTGACCACTTCGAGGATTTCGAGCACCTCGTCACCACTCGGCAGCATCGTTTTCGTTCGGTCGATCGACTCCACCACGTGAGACTGAGTCGAGACCAACTGCTTGATCAAGAACTTCAGCGAGACGTAATGCAGGTCGGTGAAGTCGGCGGAGAACGCTCCAGATTCCACACGCGGTTGACGGGGAGCGAGGTACTCCACCATCAATCGAATCGACTCACGCTGCCGAGCCACACATTGATCCACGACGGACTTCATCTTGTCGCCATCAGCGCCGATTGAAGTCCACGGCCAGCAATCTCCGACGTACTGCAAAAAGCAGCCCGAGACATCGCGCAACACGCGGTTCAGGATTTCCAGGTCGGTCGAGAGAGCCATGTGTACTTGAATTTCAAAAATCGAAGGTCGAAAACTTATTCAATTCCAACAACAGGCGATTTCTAAACTAGCACGACGCGCAAGCGAGTGGTGCGGAACCGAATAAAAGACACCACTCGCTTGCGCGTCGTGCTAGTTTGGAAATCTCCACTAGCGTCCGAACTGAGTCAGCAGGACGTTGGCCACTTCATGGAACGTGGCGGTGAATCGTTGCGGCAGAATGCCCAGTCCCAAGACCGGCAAGCACAGCATCAACACAAACACCCCCACCGGAAACAACTCATACCGCACCGACCGAGCCCCAGCCGGACGCGACTTGATGTACATCGCCTTGAGAATGCGGATGTAATAGAAGAGGCTGAACACGGTGTTGATCGCACCCGCACCCAGCACGCCCCACATCACCCAATGCACGGCAGTCGCTTTGAAGACCGCGCTGAAGATCACCAGCTTCGCCCAGAACCCACCCATCGGCGGCAGCCCCACGAGGCTAAAGAGGCAAAGCAGCATTCCAAAGCAGAGCACCGGACACTGCGTCGCCAAACCGTTGTAGTCCTCGATCTCTTCACTGAAGATCTGATTGCGGATCAACGCGACGATCGCAAACGCGCCCAGGTTCATGAACAGGTACACGAAGAGGTAATAAATCAGCCCCTCAATGCAGCGTCGCGTTTCGACCTGAGTGTCCAAGCCGACGTGCTTGCCGTGAGCCAACACCAGCAACGCGGAAACCGCCATCAGCATGTAGCCGGCATGAGCAATCGTGGAATAGGCCAGCATCCGTTTGATGTTCGTCTGCCCGTAAGCCGACAAGTTTCCGAACGTCGCTGTCGCTGCCGCCAAAACTCCCAATCCAATACCCAAGGAGAAAGCTACTTCTGAAACAGCAGCGGAGTTTCCCGTGAAGGACAAACCAAATCGGACCAACAATGCGAAAGCTCCCGCCTTCGACGCGACGGACAAGAAGCCCGCCACTTCCGCAGCCGCACCTTCAAACGCATCCGGGCACCAAAAATGGAACGGGAAAATCGACAGCTTGAACGCCAAGCCAACCATCACCATCATGCTCGCCAACAAAATCGTGCGGATGGTGGCATCACCGATCCCCGCGTTCGTCGCGACGATCATGCTTAATCGCTCGGCCATCTCCGGCATCGAACCGGTTCCCGTCAACCCGGCCAACAGGCTGATGCCATACAACATCACCCCGGCTGCACCCGCACCGTATACGACATACTTCAGCGCCGCTTCGCTGCTCTTCTTACGGCCTTTCAAGAATCCGACCATCGCGTAACTCGGCACGCTGGTCATCTCGACGCCCATAAACACCATCAGCAGATGATTGGCCGACGCCATGATCATCATGCCGATCGTCGAACCCAACAGCAGCGTGTAGAAGTCCGGCGCATCATCGCGGTCGGGAATCCCCGTGAGCACGGTGAGTGTGATTGTGAGAATCAGGAACAGGCTCAGGAACATCCGAAAGAACGTGGCAAATTGATCGAACACCAGCATCCCGGTGAAGAATGTTGCTGGCGGCTGAAGCTCCCCGGAAACCAATCGATCGAACTGGCACAGGGTCAATGCGAACGAGGCAAACGCGCCGAGCAACGCAACCCACTGCGTGGGGATGCGGTTGAGTCCCGGCACAACGCGCAGGGCCAGCATCAACACGATCGTGCCGCTGAGCACCAATTCGGGTGCAAAGAGACCAACCGAAGTTTTCGTCTCGCCCAACATTTGGGCGACCAAAGATCCGATGTCGTACATGATCGCTCTTGAATCCGTCGGCCTAATTCTGTGTCTGAATCGTCTGAGTCGTTTGCACGCCGCCGGTCAACTTCTGCGTGTTCTGGTAACCGGTATCCAGTCCTTGCACCAACTTCTCCATCGGTTCGTTGGTCATGTGGAACACGAAGTTCGGATACACGCCCAAGATGATGCAGAACGCCAAGAACGTCGCCCCGATGGTCGTCTCACGCGAGGTCAACGGATTCGCTTTGATCTCGTCCAAGTGCGGCCCCTTGTATTCAGGCCCCAAGTAGACGCGCTGCAAACACCACAAGATGTAACCAGCCGTGATGATCACGCCGCTCGCAGCAACGATCGCCAAAGTCTTCGAGTAGTTCCACGTGCTGAGCACCACGAACACTTCACCGATGAAGCCGCACATCCCCGGCAGCCCCAAGCCCGCGAAGAAGATCCCCGCCGCAAGGCCAGAATACAGCGGCATCAAACCGGACAAGCCGCCGAACTGATTGATGTCGCGGTGATGCACTCGGTCGTAAATCACGCCGACCATAAAGAACATTGCCGGAGACGAGATGCCGTGAGCGATCATTTGGAACATTGCCCCGTTCATTCCCATCAGCCAATAGTCTCGGCCAACTGCCGCACCATTCGCCTCGGAGATCTTCCAGACAGCGATCCCCAACAGCACATAACCCATGTGACTGACCGAGCTATATGCCACCAATCGCTTGAAGTCCGTCTGAGCCAAAGCGGCGAAGCCACCATAAATGATGCTCGTCACGCCGATCCCTACTAAGACGTAAGCGGCATACTGCGCACCATACGGACAAAGCGGGAACGCGATCCGGATGAGGCCATAGCCACCCATCTTCAGCAGCACGCCAGCCAGAATCATCGAGATCGGCGTTGGTGCCTCAACGTGTGCGTCAGGCAACCACGTGTGGAACGGGAAGCACGGAACCTTAATCGCGAAGCCGATGAACAACAGAATGAACGCGGCGACTTGGAGGCCGGGGCTGAAGACATTTCCCTTCTCCGCCATCGCCGTCAACTGCATCAAGTCAAACGAGCCGATTTGTCCTTCCGGAGCACTGCCGAAGTAGAACATCAAAATCGCGATCAACATCAACACGCTGCCAGCCAACGTGTAGAGGAAGAACTTGATCGCCGCGTACTCACGACGCGGGCCACCCCAAATGCCGATCAAGAAATACATCGGCAGCAGCATCACTTCCCAGAACACGTAGAACAGGAAGAAGTCGAGGGCCAGGAAGACACCAAGCATTCCAGTCTCAAGCAGCAGAAACAGAATCAGGTAACCTTTGATTTGCTTCTTGACGCTCCACGAAGCCAGCATCGACAACATGCAGACAAAACTCGTCAGTAACACCAGCGGCAAGCTGATGCCGTCAAAGCCGACTTGATAATTCACATGCCAGTTCTCAATCCACGGCACTTTGACCATGTGCTGAATTCCCGGATCACCGGGGACGAAACTGCCCGCCAACGCCAGCGTGAGGAAGAACGTCACGACGGTTCCGGCCAATGCCGCCATGCGCATGAACTCTTCGGCGCTCTTGTCACAGAAGACTAAGAAGAGAGCAAAAATGGTTGGCATGAAAATGATCCAACTCATCAACGCTTCTGGGCTCGTCATGATTCCGTCTCAAATCTTTCCGTCGAGTTTCAACCCTTGGGATAAAACGCAAACAGCAACACGAACAGCGTCACGACGCTGACCGCAATGAAAGTGACATACTGGCGGATGCGTCCGGTCTGAACGCTCCGCAATCCGATACCGAGTGAGTAGGTCGAGTTCCCCACCAGATTCACAAACCCATCGACGACACCTTCATCGAATTTCCGATCCCACTTCGAAATCGTGATCGCGAACCGCACTGCCGTGTGCAGAATCTCGTCAAACACCAGCTTGTCGAACGCCGCCGCGAACCTCGCCACCACATGTGCCGGTTTCACGAACAGCGTGTCGTAGAGATCGTCGAAACCCCACTTGTTCGCCAGGAAGGCATGAACCGCGCGAGCTTGCTTCTTGATCTCATCAGGATTCACCAAGCCTAATCCGTAGACCAAGTAGGCGATCGTCATTCCACAGAACGCGGCCAGCAACGCGGCCGAACCAGCCGTCGAATGCACTGCATGGATCGCATCGTGGCTTGGCAAAGAAATCGTGTGAGCCGCCGCTCCGCTAAAGCCGTCAGCCACACCGATCGGCTGACTGTGAGTCAGCATCTTGAACAACACACCCTCTTCACCGCCGATCGCACAGCCGGCAGCAAACACGGCCAACACCAGCAGCGGCCCCGTCATGACCAACGGAGATTCATGCACATGCTCGTGCAAATGCTGATCGCGAGGCTTGCCGAGGAACGTGTAGAACCACAATCGGAACATGTAGAAGGCGGTGAGCCCCGCCGTCAGCAACGGCACGAGAAACAGCAAAAAATGCACTGAGTTCAACTGAGTGTAAGCCAACGCCGTCGCCAGGATCGCGTCCTTCGAGTGATAACCCGACAGCGCAATCGAAGTCCCCGGAATCGCCAGGCCAGCAATCGCGATAACACCCACCAGCATCGTCAGCGCCGTGATCGGCATCTTGCGAAGAAGCCCGCCCATCTTGGGCATTTCTTGCTCGTGATGGCAGCCAGCAATCACGCTTCCGGAGCAGAGAAACATGAGCGACTTGAAGAAGGCGTGTGTGATCAGGTGAAACAATCCGGCTCCCCAGCCGCCGACACCCAAGGCGAGCATCATGTATCCCTGTTGGCTGATCTTCGAATAGGCCACCACCTTCTTAATGTCCGTCGCAACGATCGCGATCGTTGCCGCCACGAACGCCGTGATGCAGCCGACATAAGCAATCGTCAGCAACACTTCCGGCGTGAACATCGGATAGAACCGTCCTGCCAAATACACGCCAGCCGCCACCATCGTTGCCGAGTGAACCAGTGCCGACACGGGGGTCGGCCCTTCCATCGCATCGGGCAACCACGTTTGCAGCGGAAACTGAGCGCTCTTGCCAACGCAGCCGCCAAAGACACCCAACCCCGCCACAACCAGCAACGTGTAGGCGATCGTTTTTTGCTTTCCAGGATCGGACGGAGCTTGCCAGTGGTCATGCTCGTCTTGCTGTGTCTTGAGCACTACTTCGCCGTTCGACGACTCCAACTTTCCATCGCTGCCACGGACCATCGAAAACAAACCGGGCTGAAGTTTCCCATCGATCCGCTGGTCGTCAAAGCTAAACGTCCCGAACGACGTCCAGAGAATCATCAGACCGATGATGAAACCGAAGTCGCCAACACGATTCACGATGAATGCTTTGTTCGCCGCTGTACTGGCACTGTGTCGTTCGACATAGAAACCGATCAGCAAGTAACTGCAAATGCCGACCAGCTCCCAGAAGATGAAGACCTGGAAAATGTTCCCCGCCAGAACCAGCCCCAGCATCGCAAAGCAGAACAGCGACATGTACGAGAAGAACCGGTAGAAACGACCGGGCCGATGAAAGTGCCCGCCGTCGTGCGAATGAACCTGATGATCGACATAGTCCTCGGTCAGTTCTTCTCGCATATAGCCGACGGCGAAGATGTGAATGCAAGTCGCGATCAGTGTGACCATCACGAACATCGTCAGCGTCAGACTGTCGATGTAGTAATCCAGCGAAAGATTCAAACTGCCGAACCGGGCCAAGTTGTAAAACGTACCCGAAAAGACCGTTTGCTTAGCATCATGCTCAGCTTTGTGGCCAGGATCGTCGTGAACCGCAGCAGCGTGGGCCGGATCAACTCCCTCAGCATGTGTGTCGTGACCGCCATGATCGGCCACGTTCAGAGCGGTCCATCCCGTCTCCGTGCCCCACAAATACAGTGCGGCGGAGCTACAAACGAAACCGGTGCCAATACAGAAGATGGCAAAGTACGCCGCCGTTTTGCACTTGCGCGTACCCCAATAGCCACCAAAGACTTCGACCGCGAAGCCAAGGAGTGGCAGCAGCCAAGCGATGGCCAGCAAGGCCGCGAGCGTTTCGCCGAGATGTTCCATGATTACCCGTGAAGCTCGTCACCGCGATCGACATCGATCGTCAGGTGGTTGTTGTAGAAGTTGAGAGCAATCGCCAATGCCACCGCCGCCTCGGCCGCCGCCAGGACGATCACGAACAACGAAAAGACTTGGCCGTCGAGACCCAGTGGAGTGAATTTTGAAAAGGCCACAAAGTTCAAACTGGCTCCGTTCAGAACCAGCTCAACACCCATAAGCACGCCAATGCCGTTCCGCTTAGTCGTCATGCAGACGACTCCGCAGACAAACAGCACGGCTCCCACAAACAAAAAAGGATTTGGACCAACGGCTTCCATACAGATTCCTATTGGCTGGTCGTCACGCGACGTTTGGCACGAGCGAGATAAGAGGCTCCCACCAACACGACGAGCAGATGAATCGACACAATTTCAAACGGCAGCAAATAACCGGAACTGAGCTTCGCCTTCTCGGCACCAGCAACCTCACCACCCGAACTCAATTTCAAATCGCGATCCGCGCGAACCGACAGAAAACTCAGTCCCAGCGGGCGAGTCGTATTCCCTTGTTGCTCCGGATTGAATCCACGTGCATCCGGCTTCTGATGAGAGCCAATCGCCACCTTTTGCGATACGTTGGCCCAATCGACCGCAGTCACCGTCGTGCTGACGATGAACAAGAAAATCACACCGATCAGCCCCGAAAGGATCGCATCGGCCCCGGAACTTTTGATCTTTGTGTGGGGACCAGTCGCGGTGAGCATGACTCCGAATACCAACAGCACGACTGTGCCGCCGACATAAACCATCAACTGAGTTGCTCCGACAAAGTCCGCTCCCAACAGCAGGAACAAGACGGCCGTTGAGCCCAAGCAGAGCACGAGAGAGAATGCCATGCGAACAACGTTCTGGCTCACTGCGACAGCGATTGCTCCGCCACAAGTGAGAATGGCAAACAGCCAGAACAACAGAAGCTCGACGCTCATCGACCACCCCTTTCGGCAGCGGCCGCAGTGACTACGTTGCCATCGCTCTTTGCACCAGCGCTCGTCTGAGCGCGAGGCTGAACCAATCGATTACCAGCCGGCTCACCAATAATGCTTGTGCGACCGGACGTCATCGTGATGAGCACGAGCGGATAAGCAATCGTCCCCGCAAACAAGAAGCAACTGATCGGAATGAGGTACTTCAAGCAGGTCGTCATCACTTGGTCGATACGCAGCCGCGGCAATGTCCACCGCACCCAAATCTGGACGCAGACTAGAAGCGAAGCCTTCGCCAAGAAGAACACGAGGCCAATTGCATTAGCAACGAAACTTCCCGCTGCTGACTTCACAATCCCCAAAAGACCTAATCCATCATCCCAACCACCGAGGAACAAGACCGCCGCCAAGCCACTGACTAGAAACATGCTGGCGTACTCGGCCAGGAAGAAGAAGGACCAACGCATCCCGCTGTATTCAGTCAGGAAGCCAGCCACCAATTCGCTCTCCGCTTCCGCCAAGTCGAATGGAGCCCGCTTACAACTCGCCGTCGCACAGGTGAAGTACACGAAGAACGCGAAGAAATTGAACGGATGCAGGATATTCCAATTCCAGAATCCGCCAGCCTGAAGCTGACCGATCTCGGTCAAATTCAAAGTCCCCGCCGTGATGATCGGACAGAGAGCACAAATCGCCATCGGGATTTCATAGCTCACCATCTGAGCCGACTCACGAATCGCACCGAACAACGCCCACTTCGAGCCGCTCGAATAACCCGCGAGAATGACCCCCAATACTTCGAGTGACAGAATCCCAAGAGTCAGGAAGAGCCCCACGTCCAAACCCAGCGCCGACCAACCGTCGGCAAACGGGAGCATCATGTATGCGGCAAAGGACGAGACCACCACGATGTAAGGAGCTAAGCGGAACATCAATCCGTCCGCATCAGCCGGGACGAGGTCTTCTTTTTGAATCAGCTTGGCACCATCAGCCAGCGATTGCAGCCAGCCGAAGCGGCCACCGGTACGAGTTGGCCCCAAACGATCTTGAATTCGGGCAGAGACTTTGCGTTCCGCCCAAATAAAGAGTCCCGCAGGCAAGCCGAACCACGCACCCACGAGTGCCACATGCACGATCGCGGCGAGCACCATCGCGGTCGTCGCATCAATGGGACAACCGCAGAACGGAATCGTCTGTGTTTGCAGGAACTCAGCCAGAGAGTTGGCAGCCAACAGTGTGTCCATCATCCGTTCGGCACTTTGTCCGCCAACAATTTTGACATCGTTATTCGCGGAAGTTTGCGAGGCATGACCGACGGACGCAGCCATCGGCTGGCTTACTGAACCACACTCCGAGACGTCAAAAATCGCCTCAAGTCTCAGCAAACCAACCCCCAACCGCATTGGCCGGGGGCAAAGGAGCGGAGACTATGACAAAACAAAATTGGGGATTCAAGCGAGTCGGAAACGCCTCCTCGATTCCCCAAAACTGGAACGAGCAAATCTCAAAAAGTGGACTCGTTAGCCCCTCCGTGTGACTTTGAAAATCACTTTTCAGTGCCTCCAATCGTAGTCGCATTCGCCGCAGATGCGGGCCTTCACCAAGTCGGCCATTGCAGGCGATCACAACTAACGGCGTCGCAGGCCAGCTTGATGATCTCAGGGAATGTCGGCTATCGTGGACTTGTTCGTCAGCGTCGGAAGTGTGTTCCAGACATTGGCATCGGTGATTCCTGGAGGGTGCCCTAACGCGGCTGCGGAGTACTGGCGGCAAATCGACTCTGATGAT
This sequence comes from Planctomyces sp., assembly GCA_031387195.1. Lineage (GTDB taxonomy): Bacteria > Planctomycetota > Planctomycetia > Planctomycetales > Planctomycetaceae > SXKJ01. The sequence continues at coordinate 12,129 of JANNDA010001139.1, forward strand.
TCGGCGAGAACGCAGTTCATCAAGTGAGGGAAAGAGGATGTTGGAACTTGTGGTTTCCGGACCGGAGCCGATGCAGCGCTGGAGGCGACCAATTCCTCACGGCGAAGCGATCCGCTTGGGGCGAGCCCCTCGTAGCGGGTGGGCGGTGCCGTGGGACGCGCTCATCTCCCGTGAGCACGCGGAATTGCACATCGAAGGAAAATGCCTGCACGTCAAGCGTCTTGAGTCCGCTCGTAATCCGATCTATTTCAACGATGTCGATACGGTCCAATTTGCGGTCGCCTCAGGTGAAGTGTTTCGAATCGGACGAACTTCCTTTCAATATCTGGCTGCCGATGTTGATGACGAAGGCGAGTCATTACCCGCCGAAGAGCGATCGTACGATCACGAGGATTTGCAGAAGGTCTCGTTTCAGGATGCGGACCTGCGTTTGGAGGTGCTCGCCAAACTTCCGAAAGCCATCTCTCAAGCCACTCAGGACGAAGACCTCGCCAATAGTGTCGTGCGTTTGTTGCTGGAGGGGATTCCCAATGCCGAAGTGGCGGCGGTCATTCACTTCGAGGAAACGACCGAAAATGCACGCCCGAAGATGATGCGCTGGGACGGTCGCGGTGAAGAGGTCGGGCGATTTGCGCCGAGTCGCCGCTTGATGTTGAAGGCACTGCAACTCGGCGTCGGCCTGCTGCATATCTGGCGTGACAAGGATGAAAGCAATCCGGCGTTTACTGTGAGTGGCTCGCTCGACTGGGCGTTTTGCATGCCCTTCAAGGAGGAAGGTTGCCAAGGTTGGTGCGTGTATTTGTCGGGACAACAACAGCAGAGTATGGGAAACACAATTCAAGAAGAGCAATTGAAGGGTGACTTACGTTTTGCGGAGTTGCTCACGGAATTCATTGGCAGTATTCGGCAAGTTCGAGTTTTGTCGAAGCAGCAAGCGGGGCTCAGCCGCTTCTTTTCACCGGCCGTGATGGAAGCTCTGCGTGACGCGGATATGGCCAAGCGAATTGAACCGCAGGTGACCGACATCACCGTGCTGTTTTGCGACATTCGCGGATTCTCCAAGAAGTCCGAACAATCACAGGAAAACCTCCGCGATCTGCTCGATCGTGTCAGCAATGCGCTGGGAGTCATGAGCTGCGGCATCAGCAAATACGACGGTGTGACGGGTGACTTTCTGGGTGATGCGGCTCTGGGCTTTTGGGGTTGGCCGACACCGCAAGTGGACGATCGACTTTCCGCTTGCCGAGCAGCACTGCATATTCACCAAGAGTTCATGAGGGCGATGCGGGACTCGACCCACATCCTGTCTGGATTTCAGGTCGGGATTGGACTATCGCACGGACGCGCGATCGCCGGCCAGATCGGGACTGTCGAACAAACCAAAGTGGGCATCTTCGGCCCGACGGTCAATGTTGGCTCTCGCTTGGAAGGGCTGACGAAACAATTTGGGACACCGATTTTGATCGATGAATCGGTGGCCGAGTACGCTCGTCAACACTTGCCACCCAATGAAGGTCGGATCCGGAAAGTCGGACGATTTCTTCCAGCCGGAATGACACACGAAGTGGTACTCAGCCAGTTACTTCTGCCGTCGAATTCTGAGGATACTTTGTCGGACGCCGACATCGTGAACTACGAGAAAGCTTGGGACTCCTTTGCCGCAGGACGTTGGCCGGAAGCCTTGGCACAACTGGATGAAGTTTCCGAGTCAGATCGGATGCGAGAATATCTGCGGATTTACATCATGGCCAATAACGGGGAACCGCCGCCAAGCTGGAGCGGAACGATCTCCATGCAATTGAAGTAGTGGCGGCGATTCCGATCACCACCCTTTTTTACTTATGGGTGCAATGTGAAAGTTCAAAGCATTCCCTCCTCCGTCGGTGC
>JANNDA010001145.1:0-3884 GCA_031387195.1 Planctomyces sp.
GTTGAACGTGTCGATGCCGCCGCCGTTACCGCCGTGCAGGTTGACCGACAGGCTGCCGGTGTTCGCACCACTGACCGTGAAGAGGTCGTTGTAGTTGCCACCTTGAACCGACTCGAAGTTCGAGAAGCCCACCAACCGGCCACCGACCGAGTAGCTACGAGCAGGACCGATTTGCCAGATGCTGTCGTTCAGTGGCAGTCCGCCACCACCAAGCAACGTTGCACCAATCAGTAAGTCACCGCCAACCGCACTACCGCCAACCGTGTTGATGTTTCGGAAGCCACCAGTCACCGCCGCCTCTGTGCCATTCAAACCGTCGGCTGTACCGAGCCCGTTGAAGGTCACAGTGCGTGCCGACCCAATGTTGGTGAAGTCCAACGTGTCGGTCCCGATCCCACCGTCGATCACCCCCGACAAGCTTCCGCCACCTGTGAAGCCAAACGAATCATTGCCGTTCTGACCGGTCAGATTCTCGAACGACTGGAAGTTCGCACCCGCAGCCGTTCCGGAGTTCGGCCCGGTGACATTGAACGCCGTTACGCCCGGCAGGCCGACGAGCGTATCGGGATTCACACTGCTGGTGCCGATGATGGTTTCGATGCTGACCGCGAGGCTGCCATCCAGCAGATTCGCGAGGTTCACCGTCGCGGCGATCGTGTTGCCGACATAGCTCAAGATGTCGCTGCCGGTGTTGCCGTTGATGTTGCCGACGAGCGTCGCTCCGTCAGTGAACGTGAAGGTGTCGTTGTTGCTGCCGCCGTTCAGATTCGCGCTCTGAGCCCCGCTGACCGTGAAGTTGTCAATTCCCGAACTGCCGACCAAATTGTCCACGCTGGTGAAGTTCAACGTGCGACCGCCCGACGTGTAGCTGCGAGCGGTTCCAGGTCCGACCGCCCAGGTCGCATCCGCACCGGCGATGCCGTTGAGCGTGTCCGCTCCCGTTCCAGCAGCCAGCAAGTCAATCCCACTGAAGCCATCCGAGATGACCGCCGTCACACCGGAGAAGGCCGTGCCGGTGAAACCGTTGGCCGACGCACTCGTCAGCGTGTAGTTCACCGCGGCGATCGACGAGGCGAACGTCAGCGTGTCACCAGAGCTTTGTCCCAAGCCTGACACCGAGCCGGTCAAGCCCGCTCCGTTATTGAACTGGAACGTGTCGTCTCCTGCACCGCCAACCAGGTTGAAGGTCTGTGCCCCGGTGACGATAAACAAGTTGCCGTTGTTCCCCGCGATGAGCGATTCAAACGAGGCGAAGTCGAGTGCTCGTCCGCTGGCCTGGTCGATGTAGCGGTTCGTGCCGTCCAGATCCCAAGTCGAGAGCGTGTTCAATCCCGTCAAGGCATCAGTATTGGCCGTGGACCCGAACACCGAGTTGATGTTGGTGAAGTTCAGTCCGGAAACAGAGTCCGCACCATTGAACCCGTCGCTGCCACCCAAGCTGCTCAGTTGAACGCTGCGAGCGGCCCCCTGAGCCGACCAATTCAATGAGTCGAGTCCGGTTCCGCCGCCGATCGAGGTGATTGTCGAACCTGATCCGATCAAGAAGTTGTCCGTGGTCGTTCCGCCAGTGAGTGACTCGAAGCCGGAGTAGGTAATCGTCCCATTGCTGTTGACGATATTGCCCGCAGTCAACGCTCCCAGGTTCCAAGTATTGGCCAGGTTCGGACCAGTGAGTGAATCATTCCCCAGCATACCGCCGATGACGTTTTCGATCCCCAGGACCGGACCGACGTTGGTGCTCCCCAGTCCGTTCAGCACGACGCTCACCATTGAGGTGTAGGCCGCATAGCTCAGCGTATCCGTTCCCGGAGTGCCGCCGCCGTTAATCGTTCCCGTCACACCGACGCCATTCGACAACGCAAAGCTGTCATTGCCGGTTCCGCCCGTGAGGTTCTCAAAGCCCATAAAGACCGGGCTGGCAACCGCACTCGTGAAGTTCCCCGTGTCAGTCGCGGTGATGAACCAATTCGTATTGTTGTTCGTCCCCGTCAGCGTGTCGTTTGCTACCGAACTCCCCACGAAGCTCTCGATGCCGATGATGCCGTTCGCCGCTCCACCGAAGATGCCAGTGGCTGAGCTATTCGCCAAGCTCACATCAACCCGAATCGTTCGCGCCGAGTAGTTGAGCACGTCAACGCTCGCACCTGACCCACCGTTGACCGTCCCGCTGATCAACCCCGTGTTGTTAAACCCAAACGTATCCACACCCGAATTGCCCCCCGTCAGGTTCTCGACGCTCGAGAAGTTGATCACCCCAGTGATGAGACCCGCTCCCGTACCATTCACGGTCCAAGACGATCCCGCGATCGGGCCAACCAACGTATCGGTCCCAGAACCGCCGTTGAGTGTCTCGATGGCCGAGAATGTGAACGTCCCGTTGATGTTTCCAGCCCCGGCTCCCGTGACCGTCAAGGTGTTGGTGGAATTCGGCCCGGTCAGAGAATCACTGACGCTACCGCTTCCAATCACCGCATCAATCCCGCTGATCCCGCCGGTGAAGTTGGCCGTGGCGAGCGCCAGGTTCACAGCGATCGGTCCCGTGGCCAAATTGTAATTCAACGTGTCAGTACCGAGACCACCGGTAATCGTCCCTGTCACCGAGGCACCCGCTGCAAACACAAACGCATCGGTGTTGGTGCCGCCGGTCAGATTCTCCATGCCTGTGAAAGCGAGACCCGCCGCGATGTTTCCGAGACCGGCTCCCGTCAAATTCCAAGTGGTCGCCGCGTTCTGACCAATCACTGTGTCAGCTCCGGCACCCGCACCACCGTTGATGTTTTTGATCGCCGAGAACGAGAACGTCCCGTTGGCATTCGCCAAATTGCCAGCACTTGCTCCGGTGACATTCCACGTATTGAGCGTGGCGAGGTTGTGGCCGGTGATGGCATCACCGGCATTCGTCCCACCGACGAACGTCTCAATGCTGCTGAAGCTGGTGAGGTCTGTCGCCACACCCGTCTGCAAGTTGATCGAGACCGCGGTGGCGTAGCTGGAGTAGCTCAACGTGTCCGTGGCGGAACCACCTTGCAAATTCTCGAATCCCGTGAAGCTTCTGCCGTTCAACGTGCCCGCATTCAGGCTGCTCATATTGAACGAGTTCGCTGCCGCCGTCAGACCGGTGAGCAAGTCGCTACCGGCACCACCGTTGACCGTCACTCCGACGCCAGGATTCAGCGGATCAAGGCCACGCAGGTTGAGCGTGTCGGCCGAGCCCAATCCCGTCGCATCCGCATTGATCGTCAACGAGGTCGTCGGATTTCGGAACAACACCGCCGTGCTGCTGCTCGTGCTAGTCAAGCTCGTCAAGCCATCGACCAGCGAGGCGTTATCCGCCACCGTGATCGTGTCGGCGGTGTTGGCAAACGTGAATGTGCGGCTGGCCGAGACCAGATCGTCGGTGATCGACGGCTCCAACTGGATGTAGTTGATCCGGCGATTGTTTGTCGCACCGCCATCAAAATTCGTCACAATCGTGCCTTGGTCCACCGCGAGGAACGAGTGATCCACCGAGTTCACAGTGCCACCGATCATTCGCATCGTGTCCGTGCTCGCTCCGATGCCACCGGCGTAGATAATTCCCACGCCAGCCGGAATCGGCGTGCCGTTGGAATAGTCCAGCGTCAATTGGTTGGAGGCGCTCGTCCCGCGAATGAGCACGCCGTCAGCCAGTGTCGCCAGCGTTTGGCTGAACAACAGGTTGCTGAGGTTGCCCGTATCACGAATCTCCAGCGTGTCACCCAGCCCATTCAGAATGGCGGTCCAATTATCAACGCCGGTCAAATCCGTCAGCGTCGGGTTGTTCTGTCCCACGACAATGTAGAAGTCCACGGCATCGCTGGTATCAACGCCGCCATTGGCCATGGTTCCGCTGTCTTGCAGTTGCA
>JANNDA010001384.1:0-7204 GCA_031387195.1 Planctomyces sp.
GCTGTGGCGCAGCCGCAGGCCAGCGGACGTCGTGGCAGGGGCCAAGTAAGACGGGCACTCTTGCCCGTCACCGCACCGATCTCAACGGCCAGACGGGCAAGAGTGCCCGTCCTACATTCGATGGTAGAACGATGAACGACAAACGAATCACGCTGAAGTTCGCGGCCTTGGCCGTGTTGATCATTCTCGCCGGCTTGCCGTTGCGGTTTGATTTGGCTCAGCGGCTGTATTTGGACTTCGACGAGGCGATGTACTTTCAAGCGGCGAATGAGCCGACGTTGGCCGATTCGTGGGAACACAGTCGCATCCACACGCATCCTCCGCTGGCCTTTTTGATGTACCACTTGTGGCTGCCTGTCGGGACTTCTGAGTTTGTGTTGCGACTCCCTTCGATTGTTTTCGGAGCGATCGCCACTTGGATCGCCTATCTGTGGTTGGCTCGCCTGACGGATCGGCGTGCGGCGCTGGTCGGTGTGTTCGTGTTGACGTTCGCTTTGCCGGTGCTGCACGTGTCCGCGCAGATGCGGTGCTACTCGTTTCTGTTCGCGTGCTTGTTCGGAGCGTTGTGGTTCGACGAACGCTTTCGCGAATCAGGTCGAATACGGCACTTGCTTGGTCAGACTCTCTGTTTGGTGCTCGCACTGTTGATGCACTACGCGGCTGCGTGGGTGATGGGAGTTCTCGGAGTTATCGGGCTGATTCGGGCGGTCGCTCACGGGGTTCATTCGACAGCGTCACGCGCTTGGATCGGTTCGCAGGTGGTGTTGGCGGGCGCTTGTGTGTGGCTCTATCTGACTCACATTCGCGGATTCGTGGGGAGCATGACCCAAGATGAAATGTGGGCGTCCTGGATGCGCGGCAACCCTTTTGGCGAATCCCTCACAGGCCGTGTGATGTTCGCCTTGGTCAGTGGCGGCCGTTTTTTCGGCAGCATGTTTGGACCGGCCTGGTTGCCACTGCTTCTCGCGACCGGAGCCGGTGCGTGGTTGCTGACGCGGCAATCCGACTCGTTGATACCCGGCACGGAGAGAATTGATGCAAGCCCCACCGAGCTTACCTCGGTGGAACAGGGCCTTTGCACTACGAACGATCTCACTGAGGCTGCACTCTTCGTAGTGCAAAAGCATAAAAACCACCGAGGCAAGCTCGGTGGGGTTGGTGCCATTCTCGGCCGCTTGCGGTTGAACGAGGGGTGGGACGCGGCTCTGTTGGTCGTCATTCCCCTGGCATTCGCAGTCCTGCTGCAAGCGGCCAAGTTTTATCCGCTCGGTGCAACTCGACACAGCTTATGGTTGATTCCGTTCGTGGCCCTGGCACTCTCAGCGGCCGCGCGTCCTTTGCTGGCTCAACCACGAGCCGTGTGGCGAGTCGGCATCGCGGTCGCGTGCCTGGGTTGGGCGTGGTGGTATCCGTACCGCGTCACGACACAGTTTTCCACGGCACTCACTCCCGCGTTGATGCAGCAGACAGCCGCGAAACTCAAAGCCACCATTCGGCGCGATGAGTTGATCCTGACGGACGACGGAACTCGCAATGTCTTGGCGTACTACTTGGGACGCGACAAGAGCGATCGTGGACGCGAGATTGCCGATGGTTTTCGCGAATACCATTTCGATGGCTTTCGCATCGTGACGATCCCGAAGTTTCACTTCTTCATGTACAGCCTGCGTGACGACTGGAGTTCCTTCGTCAGCAGCATCGGCGAGCACAGCACGCAACCGCTGTGGCTCGTTTATATGGGTTTTGAAGTCCCCGACAACGACTTGAAATCACTGGGCCAACGTTTGCCGCCCACCAAGATGCTGGCGCGGCACAAGGTCGGCGACAACCATCTGCTGCGACTGCAATTTCGCGAGCCGCAAATCAAGGTGACTCACAGCGATCACCAACTAACTCGAAGCGTAAGCGAGGGCGATCGCTCCACCAGTCCTCAATAGCCAATTCACCGCTGCCTGAAACGCCCGCCCTCGCTGACGCTTCGGGTTACTTTTCCGGAACCTGACCCATGACGAACGACTTTGAAAGTTGGGATGCGAACGCCGCGTCAAACGGAGAACCGCGTCATGCCGCCGCGCTGCGGGGTGAAGAGCGGTTGCTGGTGTTCGTGATTGCTCGCAAGGCGGAGTCGCGATTGTGTGATCTGTTTGAGCGTGTGCCGCCGGAGTTTTTCAATCGGCGTGACGTGCATTTTCTGGTGGCCGATGATGCGTCGGACGACAGCGGGCCGTTTCGATTGTCTCGCTGGTTGGCGGATCACGACGTGAGCAACGCCACAATCATTCAAACGGGATCTCCTCAAGGAGACGGTGGCACGCAGAAGCTCGGCTATCGAGCGGCGATCGACGGCGGCTTCGATGCCGTGATTCTACTGCGTGCCGACGGACATTCCGCGCCGGAGCATTTGCCGACGCTCATCAAGACGTGGCGTGAATCACGCGCGGATGTGATGCTCGGAGTGGCCGATGCGTCTCGCGTCGGGGGCACACGACGCACATTGCAAATTCAGCGAACGGTCAGGGGCCAGGCACCCCGCGCCGGAACTGAGGCGGGACGCCTCAGCCACTGGCTTTCTCGCGGATTGACCGCGTTTCAAAACCGTTTGATCGGCTGGAAGTTGAATGGCTATTTCACGAGCCTGCGGCTGTTCTCGACGTCGTTCTTGCAGAGCGTTCCGTTCGAGACGAACTCGAACGGAGCCCTGTTCGACACGGACATCCTGCTGCAAGCGGCCTATGCGGAAGCTCACGTTGAAGAACTGGAGTTGGACAACTTCGCCGTCGAAACGAATCTCCCAAGCGGCTTGAGTCACGCGGCACAGATCGTCGCGGCGACTCTGCAATTCAAGGCCCATCGCATGGGAATGCTCTGCTCATTGAAGCTACGGCGACTGACGGCCGAGCGTTACCGCGACAAGACCGAGCTGCAGTACTCATCACACAGCGTCGCGTTGGACGTGATCCGCACGGCTCGGCCACGCACTGTCTTGGACATCGGCTGCGGGCCGGGCCACGTTGCCGCGCGCTGTCGCGACATGGGAGTGCGAGTGACCGGAATCGACCTGCATCGCCCGCCCGCTGACTCGCTGACCGAGTTCATCTCGGCCGACCTCGAAGCCGATTCGTTGCCCGCCGACGTGTGGGATTTTGATGCGGTGTTGTTGTTGGACGTGATCGAACACCTCGCCGATCCAGAGAAGTTTTTGCTGGCTCAACGACACGGCCATCGAGCTCGACCGAGCGTCGGCAACGCGCCCTTGTTTGTGATCTCGACACCGAATGTGGCGTTCTTTGCCGTGCGATTGAACCTGTTGCTCGGCCGCTTCAACTACGCCGAGCGCGGCATTCTGGACATCACTCACAAGCGACTGTTCACACGCAGTTCGCTGCTGCAACTGTTGCGCGAATGTGGCTATCACGTCGAACGCTGCCACGCCGTCGGTGCGCCGTTCGCGGCTGTCGTCGGAGGCCGGCTCGGTCGTTTCCTGGGAGCGATCGCCAACGGTTTGGCTCGGCTGCTGCCGACACTGTTCGCGTTCCAATTCCTCATCGAATGCCGCCCCCACCCTGGAGCCCGCCAACTCCTGGCTCACGCGATCCGCTGCGAAACCCGCCGTGAAGAATCGCCTGCGGAGTTCTCGTTGAGTTAGGTCAGCCTTTCCAGGCTGAATTAGAACGGTCAGGCACCGGCTCGCGCGCAAAGTCTGTCGTGCGTCCCTGACGCCGCCCCGCTCGCCTACGCACGGCGCGGGCAACAGGTTAGCGTTTCAGCCATCTTGCAACGGCACGTTTCCGTTGTGTCTGTCACGAAAGCCTTCGCATTCACGATTCACATGACGCATCCTTTCACCGTTGTTGGTTTAGGCGAATCGCTCTTTGACGTCTTTCCTGATCGAGCGATCTTGGGCGGTGCGCCGTTGAACGTGGCTTATCACGCGCATCAGTTGTGCTCACGAAACGGCGGTCGAGGTGTTGTGGCCAGCCGCAACGGCACAGACGAACTCGGTCGGCAAATGCTGGGTGAGTTGCATTCGCGACAGCTCTCGGATGAGTTCGTGCAACGGGACGCGCAACATGCAACCGGGCGCGTCGATATTGCGTTGCACAACGGCGAGCCGACTTACACGTTCCTCGCCGATGTGGCGTGGGATTACCTCGAATGCACGCCGCAGTGGCAACAACTGGCAACGACGTGTGACGCGGTCGTCTTCGGCACGTTGGCTCAACGCAGTCCAACTTCGCGAGCGACTGTGCAACGCTTCGTCGGCACGGCGCGGCAAGCACTGCGACTGTTTGACGTCAACCTGCGAGTGACATTCTTCGATGCCGAGTCACTGCGGGACAGCGCGGAACTGGCGACCGCTATCAAACTGAACGAAGACGAGATGCCGGTCGTACTCAGATTGCTGGGACTCGCAGAGGCCGGTCCTGTCGTCGCATCGGATGACAGCTCGCTCGTCGATGAAGCACGACGTTTATTGAACGCCTTCGAGCCGAATGGCCTATCGACAGTCGTCGTGACTCGCGGAGCGCGAGGGACGGCGCTGATCACTCGCGATGGCTGCGAACAAGGTCCGGTCGCACAGTTCGTTCGGCATCCGCAAGCGGACAACGTGGGAGCCGGCGATGCTTGTTCGGCCGGACTCTTGTGGGGCTGGCTCAACCATTGGACGCCACAAGAAACCGTCACACTGGCCAATCGGTTGGGAGCGTTCGTCGCCTCACAACCGGGAGCCACCCCGCCAATTCCGGAGCATGTTTTGGTAGGACAATAATCCCAGTAGCGTGGGCTTCAGCCCACGCGGAAATGTTATCTCTCGGTCAACGTGGGCTGAAGCCCACGCTACTTTGCAGCGGTGTCATTTGCTGCTCAGTCGCACGACGCCGTCCCAATCGTTGGGTGCTTTGCGGTTGTGCTGGGCGATCATGGCCAGCAAAAAATCCTGAGCTCGATCGGTCGCGGGCATATCGTGCAAGCAGCGATAGGCCGCCTCCCAACGTCCGGCGATGAAGTCATCAACCCCTTGCTCGTAACGCGCGAGATGGGCGTCGGTCAGTTCTGGGAAGTCGTCCTCAGCGGGCACAAGTTCGGACACCACGAGCGGTGTCTCGAAGCCGAGCGGCAGGACTTTTGCCAAGCGACGCACTCGGCCTTCCTGCGGATCGAGTCGCTCGCGAACCAGCCGCGACATCCCTTCGTCGAGCAAAATCGGCACGCGCATCTGGCTGGTCATCGTCTCCAGACGACTGGCCAAATTCACGACCGGGCCGAAGACCGTCACCTTCACTTGTTCCGCTGTGCCGATCTTGCCGGCAACGGCTCGACCGTGTGCGATGCCGATGCCCATCTGAAAGTTGGCCAGCGGATGTCCGGGTTGTTGCAACGTCTCGGCGAAGGCTTTGCGAATTCCCAGTGCCGCGCGGCAGGCTTGCAACGGCGCGTCTTCCGAAGGAAACGGCCAGCCCCAAAAACCGAGTGCGGCATCTCCCTGAAAGTCACCGGTCACTCCGCGATGTTGCAAGATGTGCGAGGTCATCACGCCCAGTGCCTCGCTAACTCGATTCAACAGACCGATCAAATCGCCGGCGGACTCTTCCGAGTGCTGACTGAATCCACGCAGGTCGCAGAACATGACCGTCACATCGCACTCGCGCGGGGCGAGGGTTTCTGTGTTCAATTCGTTTCCCAGCGCGGCCAGAATCGTCGGTGCGAAGAACTGCCGCAGTCCGGCTTGTTGACGTTCCAGAAAATTCAGCCGTCGCACCGAGCTGATGATTTCCGCGACCAGTTCGGAGAACTTCACGTCCGCTTGCAGATGCGCGGTTTCCACGACTTGTGAGTCGCCGCTGGATAACGGTTGCCTTTGCGTTCCGGCGACATACAGGCCCCACGTCGGCTGCGGCGCGTCGAGCACTGGCGTGCAATACGCCCAGTCCAGTTCGGCGGCCGCCGTGTATTCCGGATTGAGTTGCGGAGCGGCGTGCCACAAATGCAGCACGCTGCTCTGTCGTTTCAACGCTTCGGCGACGAGTCGCGAACTCGGCTGAAACTCACCCGCCGTTTCACGACGGCGATTCCAGTGAACCAACTCGGCTTTGCCGCCGCTGCCGGTGCGGACAATCGCGACGACATCGGCGTGAGTGACTCCCGCGAGCAGCACGTTGGCCAGTCGATAAAACAACTCGTCGTCGTTGCGCGATCCCCAGATGAGTTCCGGCAACGAAGTCAACACTTCGATCTGTCGATCCGCGTCGCGAAACCGGACCTGTCGCAAGGTCTGAGCGTCGAAGGTCATTTCTTGGAACGGCGCTTCAACGGACGCAAACGATTCGGAGCCTTTGCGGACCACATGAAATGTCGTGTCGCCGATCACGAACTGCTCACCGCTTTGCAGTTCGCAATGTTCGACCGCTTCGCCGCCGAAGCAGAGCGGATTCGTCGCACCGTCGAGTCGCTCGACGCGCACCTGCCGGTTGTTGGCGGTGACGCTCACGTGCCGCCGTGAGATGGCTTGGTCCCAAGGAACGGACAGCTCGAGGTTGCCCTCTCGGCCGAGCACGTAAGTCCGGCCGACAACCAAGACCTGCTGCCACCGCTGTTTTCGTTCGGAGCATTCGGCAATGAGTTCAAACATAGGATTCCGGCATGATGTCACGTTGCTCGACAGCCTCATTAACCCCACCGAGATTGTCTCGGTGGATTTCGGGCTTTTGCACTACGGCGACTGAGCATTCGAGAGCGGAGATTCGGTAGTGCAAAAGCCCGATTCCACCGAGGCAAGCTCGGTGGGGTCGAGTTGTCGCCAAAGGCGGACACTGTCGGACGCCGTGAGCCGAAAATCAACAGCCGCAACGCAGTTCGGGTGAAAACCGTTTCGTTGTTGCCACAACACGTCAGAAATTGTTGCCGTCTCGAAACTATGACCTATGTTGAGTGTGTTCTCTCGGCATCATGCTGACGTGAACCCTCTCGTCCGGGTGGCGCGGATGCCCTCCGGACGACGGTCGTGTGAATGGAGATTACGGCCGAACGACATCTCCCCGCGCTGTCACTGCGACGGATTTCCGTGGTGCTGACAGCTTTGGAACCGGCGAACGTCCCTTCCGATCGCCGAGACCAAAAAACTTTTCGTCACGTTCTGAGACAACTCCTTGAAATGATTTCCCCACACTAGCCCGACGCGCAAGCGAGGGTTTCCGAAAACCCC
>JANNDA010001200.1:0-2404 GCA_031387195.1 Planctomyces sp.
GCTCGGCGGCGTCGGCATTCTGATTGCGCTGTATGTCGGAGCGAACATCGCTTATCACGGCGTGCTGAGCATGACGGAGATGGTCAACGCACAAGGCGGCACCGCTCAGGCGATGCTCACGAAACAAGTGGGGGTCTTCAGCACCAGTTGGGCGAACCTCGCGGTCACCACGATTTCAGGCGTGATCGTCATCAGCGCTTTCGGAGCGATCAACAGCAACCTGATGCACAGTCCGCGAGTCGCCTATGCGATGGGCCGAGACGGAGTTTTCTTTGAGCAACTTGGCCACGTCCACGTTCGCTTCCGCACGCCAGCGATTGCCATCGTGACGCAAGCGACGATGGCCGCATTGATGGTGGTGGGAGCCAAGGTCGCCAAAGCCAACATCGACGCGCTCGCCAAGATCGATCTCTTCGACATCTTGACCGACTACGTCATCTTCTCCGCCAGTGTGTTCCAAGTGTTGACGGTGATTGGCGTGTTCTTGCTCCGCCGCAAGCATCCGGAATGGGAGCGGCCCTATCGAGTGCTCGGCTACCCGTTCACACCGTTGTTGTTCATCGGCTTTTATCTGTGGTTTCTGCCGACGGCGTATCACCTGCAATCGTTCTCCGCTCACGTGGCCTTGGTCTTGATCGCAGCAGGGGTGCCGGCTTACTTCATCTACGCCGCGTGGAAACCACGAACCGCAGATCGTTCACACGGCCAATCCTGAGTATTCCGGCGAGCGGGGCGGCGTCAGCCCCCCGGTTCAGCGAGCAATTCACCGGGAGTCTGACGCCCAATGGCACTCACTTTGTCGCCTTTCGCTCCGCGAAAGAGCGTTCTTTCGCGGAGCGAAAGACGACAATCCTGCGGTTCGCCGCTTAAAGTCCGTGCCATTGGGCTGACGCCGCCCCGCTCGCCTATTCATTCGTGGTCCCGCGAGGTCCATGCTGTCGAAGGTTTTGGGAGCCCCGATCGTGACAAGCCGTATCGAAAAGATTCATGCTCGCGAAGTGTTTGATAGCCGAGGCAAACCGACCGTCGAGGTCGAAGTGACTTGCGCCGGAGCTCGGCCCGGTCGAGCGATTGTTCCGAGTGGCGCGAGCACCGGACGCTTTGAAGCGGTCGAGTTGCGTGATCGCGATCAAACTCGACTGGACGGCACCGGAGTTCGGCAAGCGGTCAAGAACGTACAGACCGAGATCGCGGCAGCGCTCGTGGGCTGCGACGCCGATGATCAAGCGGAAGTTGATCGACGGCTCATTGAACTCGACGGCACGCCGCAGAAGTCGCGACTGGGAGCGAATGCGATCCTCGGCACATCGCTCGCTGTGGCGTATGCGTCGGCGGAAGCTCGTGGTCTTGCGCCGGTCAATCGCTTCAGCGAAATCTGGCAAGCCGTCGTGGGGCACCTTTACAATGTGCCCGTAGCTCGCGGAATGAGCGACGAAATCGGGCACGTTGAAAACGTGCCCCACGAGGAGCGGACCAGTGAACTGGGGCGACGTCTGCTGCTGCCGCTGCCGATGGTCAACATGATCTCCGGTGGACTGCACGCCGGACGTCAGTTGGAGTTCCAAGACTTTTTGATTCTGCCCGTTGGAGCGAAGTCGTACTCGCAGGCGTTTGAATGGATCGTCACGGTCTACCGTCGGCTGGGGCAAGTGCTGACGAAGCACGGGCATGAGGGGGTTCTGATCGGTGACGAAGGGGGTTACGGCCCGAAGCTGAGGACGAATCAAGAGGCGATTGAGTTCGTCGTGGCGGCGATCGACGCGGCGGGATTGATTCCCGGCTCAGATGTCGCGATCGGACTGGATGTCGCCAGCACTCACTTCTTCGACGCGGCGAGCAACCGATATCTTCTGCCGAGCGTGTCGCCGCAGCCGCTGGCTGCTGAGCAGTTGATTGATCTGATCGAAGGCTGGATCGAGCAGTACCCGATCATCAGCCTGGAAGACCCGCTCGCCGAAGACGACTGGGACGGTTGGCGTGAGATCACTGATCGACTCAGTGGCGGAGTGCAGCTCATCGGCGATGATTTGTTCGTCACGAATCAAGCGAGACTGCGCGAAGGGATCGAGCGGCAAGTGGGCAACAGCGTGTTGATCAAGCTGAATCAGATCGGCACGTTGAGCGAAACGCTCGACACGCTGAAGCTGGCGATCGACAGCGGATATTGGCCGGTCGTTTCAGCTCGCAGTGGCGAGAGCGAAGACACGACGATTGCCGATCTCGTCGTCGCAACCGGGGCCGGTCAATTGAAAGTCGGTTCAGTCGCACGCAGCGAACGGCTCGCGAAGTACAATCAGTTGCTGCGGCTCGAAGAGTCGCTGGGCGCGGATGCGGGATATCTCGGTGGGGCGATCTTTGCCAACCTGCTCGCGACGACTGAGTAACCCGAAGCGCAAGCGAGGGA
>JANNDA010001233.1:0-10444 GCA_031387195.1 Planctomyces sp.
GCCCTCGCTCACGCTTCGGGTTAGTTTGGAATCGGCGGGATTGTGGCGGAATCGGTTGTAGGGAGCGAGCCGAGCGGGTTGCCGTCGCTGATTGCTCGGTTCGCAAAATCGGCATGATGGTTACGGCTTGTTCTCCCTTCGCCCGTTTCCTGAGCGGCAAAGTCTCGTGATAAACAAGTCACTCATGGGCGGCCGATGATATGACCGGATTCGGCAAGAAATGCTGGACGCTGAAATGAACCGGCGCTGCTGTCGCCATTCGCGAGAGGTCTCGTGACGACAAGCCAATTGAGTTTCTTCAACATCAAATAGCGGAGTTCTACGATGAGAAAACACGTGATTGCCTGGGGATTGCTGGCGGTGCTGGGATTCACATCGAGTGCGGTCGCTCGCGATCGAGGTTTTTGCTGCTGCGATCCGATGCCGGCTCAAATTCAGGCGATGTGCTGCCAAGGAACGCTGCTGCCGTATCACGTCTCGTTGAAGCGTGCGGATGATGCCACGAAGGCAGAAACCGCACTCGCTCAACTCGTTCAAGAACGAGACAAGCTGCAAGCCGATTTGGCGAAAGCTCAGGCCGATGCGAAAGCTGCGGTTGCCGATCGCGACAAAGCCAAGAGTGAAAAGGATGCCGCGATCGTCGAACGAGATAAAGCTCGCACTGAAGCCGTTGCCTCGGCGAAAACCGCAAAGGATCAACAAGCTCAAGCTGCCGCCGCCAAACAAGCTGCTGACGCGGCTAAGGTCGCTGCTGACACCGCCGTTAAAGCCAAAGCCGATGCCGATACCGCAGCCGCCAAGGCAAAGGATGATCTCGCGAAATCGAAGGACGAGCTGACGAAACAAGTCACCGCCGCTCAAGATGAAGCGAAGAAGTCAGCCGACGAAGCCAAGAAAGCGGCTGCTGAAGCCAAGAAGCTCGCCGATGAATCCAAGAAGGTGACTGAGGAAAAAGAAAAAATCGCCGCAGATCTCAAGAAAGCCAACGATGAGATTGCTCAGTTGAAGGAAAAACTGGCCGCAGCCACCGAAAAGAAGGAAGAGAAAAAAGAAGACAAGAAAGAGGCGAATACGGAAGCCCAGAAAGAGGTCACGGATGGCAACTCAAACGCCGCCATCCTGGAAGAAAAAGTCACCATCGAGCAGAAATAATTGACTCAGACAACCGCCACAGTGGTTGGAATGTTGAGATCATCAAGCCGCCCCGAATCGAATGATTCGGGGCGGCTTCTTTGTTTTGCGTCCTTGCCAATGTAACACGAAGCGTCAGCGAGGGCGGGCGTTCCAACCGACTCTGAATTCTGAGCGTCTTGAAGCGTCCGCCCTCGCTGACGCTTCGGGTTACTTTCTGCGCGCCCGTCCCGAATCGAAGACGACCGCGATTGAATTCGTTAATCTCCCGCCACTCTCGGACGGGCATGATGTACGTGCCCGACCTTTTCTCACAGCAGGAGTTACCGCTCATGATTCGCTCCATTGGTTTCGTGTTGTTGGGTTTGATCGCCATGCAGATTTCCGTGGCACAGGCGGACGATCCGAAAGTGACGTTGAAGGCCGGAGACCGCATCGTGTTTCTGGGTGACTCAATCACTCAGGGGGGAGCCGGTCCGAACGGCTACGTGACCATGATCCGGAAAGAACTCGATAAGCGTCATGCCGATCTGAAGATTGAAGTGATCGGAGCGGGGATCAGCGGCAACAAAGTCCCAGACTTGCAACGTCGAGTCGATAAAGACGTCATCGCCAAGAAGCCGACGATCGTCGTGATTTACATCGGCATCAACGATGTCTGGCACGGCGAGAAAGATCCGGCGCGTGGAACGACACCGGAAGCATTTGAATCGGGTTTGAAAGAAGTGATCGGTAAGTGTCGCGATGCCGGCGCGGCCGTTGTGTTGTGTACGCCGACCGTCATCGGTGAGAAGCAGGATGCTGCAAACACACTCGATGCGAAGCTCGATCAGTATTCTGACATCAGCCGCAAGACGGCTAAGGAATTGAAGCTGCCGCTGTGCGATCTCCGCAAGGCGTTCCTTGATCACCTCAAACTGCACAACAAAGAGAACGCCGACAAGGGCGTGTTGACGAGCGATCGCGTGCATCTCAACCAAGCGGGAAATCAGTTCGTTGCAGACACGATGTTGGAAATCATTGATCCGGCAAAATAATTTGCGGCACGGCAAAACCGTCCAAGTAACCCGAAGCGTCAGCGAGGGCGGACGCACCACGAAACGATGAATTTCGAGTCTCTTGAATCGCCCGCCCAGTACCACTGATATTGTCGCCTTTCGCTCTGCGAAAGGACGTTCTTTCGCGGAGCGAAAGACGACAATGAAGTGGCACCCCTCGCTTACGCTTCGGGTTATATTGTGTGAAAAATCGAACCATGAATCACGCCGATAACGCTACTGTTTTCACTCGCGATGACGCCCGCACTCATTGGCATGACCAAGCCTTGTGGTTCGTACGTGCCAAGCGAGATCGCATGGCTAACTCGTTGCCGGAATGGGAACGACTCCGTGAAACGGCGGCAGCGATCAAAGCAAACACGATCTCACGCTTGGCCGATTTGCTGGAGCAGTTTGAAGCGAACGCGGCGAAACTCGGCGTCAAAGTGCATTGGGCCAGTACGCCCGCAGAGCACAACGAGATCGTCCTGAGCATCTTGCAAAAGCACGGCGTCAAACGAGTGGTGAAGAGCAAGTCGATGCTCACTGAGGAATGTCACCTCAATCCGTTTCTTGAACGGCACGGCATGGAGGTCGTCGATACCGACCTCGGTGAATGGATCGTGCAACTGCGAGGCGAGGCTCCCAGTCACATCGTGCTGCCGGCAATTCACATCAGGCGAGAAGAAGTGGGTGAATTGTTTCACCGCGTCATCGGGACACCAGAAGGACTCTCGGAACCGAAGCCGCTCGTCGAAGCCGCTCGAATCGAACTGCGAAACAAGTTCATGCAGGCGGACGCCGGAATCACCGGAGTCAACTTCGCGATCGCAGAGACCGGTGGATTTGTTGTCTGCACCAACGAAGGGAACGCTGACCTCGGCGTCTCGTTGCCGCCAGTTCATATCGCCTGCATGGGGATCGAAAAGCTGATTCCGAAAGCCGAGCACCTCGGAGTCTTTCTGCGACTACTGGCCCGCTCGGCGACCGGGCAGCCGATCACAACCTACAGCTCGCACTTCCACGGCCCCAAGCCGGGTGGCGAGTTGCATGTCGTGATGCTCGACAACGGACGAAGCGACATCCTCGGCAGCGATGACTTCCGGCGCTCGTTGAGCTGCATCCGCTGCGGAGCCTGCATGAATACGTGCCCGGTGTTCCGCAGAAGCGGCGGACACAGTTATCAAACGACCGTCCCTGGCCCAATCGGCTCGATCCTCGCCCCGTCGCGAGACGCTCAGCAATTCCATTCGCTGCCGTATGCGTGCAGCCTTTGCGGAAGTTGCACCGACGTCTGCCCGGTCAAAATAGATCTGCATCACCAACTGCTGACGTGGCGGAAGGAAATCGCCGTGCGCGGCCTTGTGCCGTGGTCCAAGCGATTCGCTCTCGGAGCAACGAGCCTGTTAATGCAAAGACCTAAGCTGTTCAATTTCGTCGGCTGGCTGTCGCGCCGCATCGTGCCGCTTCTGCCTCGGTTTATGCTCTACAACCCGCTGAATCCGTGGGGCCGCAAACGTGAACTCCCACTGTTTCCAAAGCACAGCTTTCGGGAGTTGTATCGCACATCACGCCGCTCTCCCCCAACCAAGAAGAATTGATCGACCCTTACACAGCCTCAGGTTGGTTTTGCAAAGATCAATCTGTGGCGGTGTCGCCGGTCGATCAAAAGGAGATCCTCATGACCCAAGTCAGTTCACGTTTCACACTTCAGAATCTGCCTGTGGCAGTGATTTTTGCGGCCATCGCAATGGTCACGTTGGCCAGGACGAACCTGTCAATTGCAGAGGATTCCGATAAAGCGCGAGTCGTCACTTACCACGGTTACACGCAAGCGATCGAATTAAAACGAGGCAACGCACGAGCCGTGTTGTGTCCTCAAGCGGGAGGTCGCGTTCTGGATTTTTCTGTCGAGGGCAAGAACGCGATGTTCCTCGACGAGGACGAGAAGAAATGGCAGCCGGGAAAGCCGGGGCCAGCCTCTGCGGGAAGGTTTGATTACGGGCCGGAGTTGACCGTCATCGCGCATCCCAAAACCTGGTCCGGCGAATGGTCGGGTGAAATCACCGGCGCGCATTCCGCTAAGTTGACCAGTCCGCGTGACGAGGCAGCCGGCATTCAACTCGTGCGTGAGTTCAGCCTCATCACGCACAACAAATCGGTGGGCCTGTCCTGCAAGCAGACGATGATCAACGTCTCGAAAGAAGTTCGCGAAGTGTGTCACTGGGGCCGATCGTTTTCCCCGGGCGGAGGCATCTGCGTGATACCGCTCGGCGACCGTCCCAGTCGATTTCCCAGCAAGTACGCGATGTACGAGGACAGCGCCGTCATCAACGTCCGTAACAAAGATGACCTTATCCGTGAGCGTGACGGCTTTCTCGAAATCCTCGCTCCGCCGCGCAAACCAAAGCTCGGTTTTGATGTGCAAGCCGGCTGGCTTGGCTATGTGATGCCCAACAACACGCTCTTCGTGAAACGGTTCGCGACATATCCCGACCGCGTCTACAACGAAGCGGCAGGACTCACGCTTTCCGTTTGGTATCCGACCGGCCCGCGCATCGAATTGGAACCGATCGGCCCACGCGAACGCTTACAACCAGGCGAGTCAGCTTCGTTCACCGAAGACTGGTGGTTGCTGTCGCACCCGTTCCCGAAAGATGGACAGAGAATTGACCTTCAGGGTCTCAGCGAACAAGTCGCGAAACAGACTGCTACGCCACCGGCAATTTGACTTCGGTCGGTGGAGAGAGCGCCGACTCGACGGTCGAGAGCAGCAAGTCGAGGCGGAATGGTTTGTAAAGCGCGTGCTTCAATCCGGCCTGGCGAGCCTTCACGATCGAGTGGCCGGGGTCGTAGCCGAAGCCGGTCATCAACACGATCGGCAGATGCTCGTGGATCTGTCGGAGCTGGCTGAAGCATTCAAAGCCGGTCATGTCAGACAAATTGATATCGACCAACACAACGTCGTAGTGCGCGGCCCGTACCATCGAAAACGCTTCTTGACCGCAGTGGCTCGTCTCGACATCACACTGAAACTGGCCCAGTAACGTGCGTGCGGCCTCACGCACTGAATCGTCATTATCGACCACCAAGATCCGCCGACCTTGTAGCAGCGGTCGAACAGACGCTGCGTCCGCATCCGGTAAGTCGCCGGGTGCGGTGATCTCCTGCCCGACCGCCTGGATCAACTGTTTGATTTGCCGAGTGTGTCTGAGAATTCGTTGCAGGCTCGCGATGGCCTCCGGGTCCATGCCGATGAATCGCTCCATCAGTTTCGAAGCATCCACCAAAATATCGTCGGCAGGCTGAGCAACACGCAGCAAAATACGCGACGTGCTCTCGTTCGCGGCGGCACTGCGCTGGACGACCAGCAGCTCCAAGGTGTTGAGCGCGATCGCGACTTCACGACTGAAGAGTTCCAGAAATTCTTTGTCCTTCTCATTGAAGGCATCTTGTCGTGAGCTTTCGACGTTGAACGTGCCGAGGATTTCCTCATGTCGCTTTAACGGTACCGTCAACGAACTGCGTGCGGTTGCGTTGCCCACGAGATACAGCGGATCGTTGGCCGTGTCTAAGCAGAGATAGCTGTTGCCGCTCGCCGCGACGTAACCGGTCACGCCGTTGTCCTGCGTCTCCGCAAACAGCTCGCGTTCGACCGCCTCTTGTTCCATTCCGTAAACTAACAGCGGACAGAGCCGCTTTGATTTCTTGTCGAGTAACCGGATCTCAACGGTCTCGAACTGCAACAAGTCTTTCGTGAAATGCACAATCTTGGACTTCAGCAGTTCTTTGCGCTGCGGCAAATCCATGTCGAGGATTTCCTGCGGCGTCAGATCACCCAGTTCGAGTCCCGCTTGGTAAATGGCTCGCAGTTGCTCACGCTCGGTGATTTCAGCGGTCATGTCGCGCACGATCGCGATCAACGAGGTCGGGCAGTCCGGAGACTGTTCAAAGACCGGAGTCACCTGCAATTCATAGTAGGCTTTGTCGCCGACTTGGATTGTCGTGCGAACCGTTGCTCCCGTCGCCATCGCCGTGTTGAACGGCATAAAGTCGGGTCCCAAGATTTTGGGAGTGCCGAGAACGTCAAAGAAATTCTTCCCTTCAGCCGCTTTGGTCCCCGCAATGCGTTTCAGGGATGAATTGCTCCAGACAATCTGCTCGTCCAAATCCACGAGCGCATAACCGCCCGGCAGTTGTTCGAGGAGGCCGCCGCCATGTACGAGCAAACTGGCTGGCGATGTTCCTTCGCCACACGAAAACACCCCCGAGAAGTTTCCTTCCCGGAGGTGTTTCAATCCCTCTTCCACGGACTCCGCAGCGACCACTTCAAACTGATCGCTCAACCGTTGAGCCAAAGCTGACACGTGATCGAGACAACGACTAAACAACAGGATCTTCGGCATCGCAGACACAGCGGCCTCTCCACTCAAACACGCAGCGAACTCGAATCGCTATATACCCCCGCACTCGGAGGTTCGCAATTCTTGCGAGATCGAAGTTCTGCACGAAGAGGACAGGGGCTTTAATCCGCTTCCCACAAATTAGCCGCGCGGCTAATTCTTGGAATCCGTATGAGGAGCACTCACACGCTGAAGCGGACGACAATCTCATCGCCGTCGCGAATGATGGACTCTTTCCCCTCGGTGCGGTGCAATCCGGCAGCTTTCACTTCACGCTCGGAACCGAGTCGCAGCAGATCCTCGGTTGACATGATCTCTGCGCGGATGAAGCCGCGAGCCAAGTCCGAATGAATCGTGCCAGCAGCTTCAACAGCCGTCGAACCGCGTTTTAGCAGCCACGCGTGGACCTCTTTTTCGTCGCACGTGTAGAAGGTGATCTGCTCCGTGATCTCAAAGATCGCTCGCAACAGTTTGCTGCGGCATGACTCCGTCAGTCCCATCTCTTGAGCAAACAACTCGCGGTCCTCTTCAGGCAGCAATGCAACTTCCAATTCCAAGCCGACCGGGCCTGCAATCGCAGTGATCCCCATCGCCGCCAAATCCGCCAGTTGCTTCGCGTCAACAGTCGAGTCGGCTGTATTCAGCACAACAATCTTCGGTTTGCGACTCAACAACGAAAACGATTTCGTGGACTTCTCCTGAATTTCTGTAAACGGGACGCCTCGCAGCGACTTGCCGTCGTTCAGCATCGCGGAGACCGATTCCACCGCAGCTTGCTCGGCCAGAAGCTCATCACGCTCAGTTGCCGGTTTCGGCTTTGACAAATCTTTCTTCACCTTGTCGAGTCGATTTGTCATGACCTGCAAATCGGCCAGGACAATGTCATCCTCGAATGCCCGCGCCTCAGCCTGAGGATCAACGCCATTGAAGAGGCCAATCACTTGGACCAACACGGACGACTCGCGAATGACACCGAGCCGTGAGGCATTCTGAGCCTGATCTCCACGATCGAGACCGGGCGTGTCGAACAAGTCGATCTTGGCCGGGCTCACTTTTTTCGGTTTGTGAAACTGAACCAGCCGGTCAAAACGTTCGTCCGGAACGATCGTCACACCAACTTGGCCAAGATGCGCTTTCGACACATCAGGTTTGTGCCCCGTCAGCAACTCAAACAACGTGCTCTTGCCGCCACCTTGGTATCCAACGAGTCCGATTTTCATGTCGTTAATCCGTCACATAAACGAGCAGTTTGCTGGGGATCGCGAAAAGCGTTGAGGGACGACCGCAGTCAGTGTCTCGATGCAGAACGGCTGACTGTTCTATGAAAAGAACTGCCACTTGCCAACCGGCTCAAACGCATTGCGAAAGTGGGTGATTTCCGCCGTTCGACTTTCATCGGGCCAAATGATGGACACGACATCGAAGCGTGCAGAATGTTCGAGCAGCTTGTATCGCTTCAAGTATGCCAGTGCCATCCGCGTGAGCTTTGACTGCTTCTCTCGATTGACCGCCTCAAACGGATGTCCGGCGACGATCGACTTTCGAGTTTTGACTTCCACAAAGACAATCGTCTGGCCATCAATGGCCACGATGTCAATCTCGCCCCACGCGGTCGAGTATTGCCGTGCGACGATCCGGAAACCGAGCCGCTTGAGGTATTTCACGGCCGCTCGTTCACCACGATCACCAAACAGTTTGTTCCAAAGCCCTGGCATCGCGGCGTTCCCAATTCTCGTTTCTAAAAAATGAAGGAGCGCAAGAACCCAAAAGTGCCGACGAGACTATCTCTCATCCCGCACTTCCGAACTCTCGCACTCCCCACAAATCTTCAAACGTGGAAATTGCGACGCCGAAGCTTATTCGGCGACAGGCGTTTCAACAGGTGCGGCTGCCGTACCCGGTACTTTGACCTTAGCACGACGCTCGACCAGCCGTGTTGCCTTACCGACACGATCACGGAGGTAATACAGCTTCGCGCGTCGAACTTTACCGTGTCGAAGCACTTCCAACTTCGCGATTTTCGGTGAGTTGACTGGGAAGATTCGCTCGACCCCTTCGCCACCAACAATCCGGCGAACGGTAAACATCTCGCGGGTTCCAGAACCTCGCCGAGCCAGAACGATTCCACTAAAAATCTGGATGCGTTCTTTGGTTCCTTCCAAAATTCGGCAATGCACATCGACTGTGTCACCGACCTCAAACGTGAGAGGGTCCGAACGGAGATGTTGTGATTCGATGTACTGAATGAGTGCGTTGATCATGTTTCATCATTCCCAATGTTGCGAGGCGTCTCTGGCCGTCGCTGCCGTTTCGGCTTCTTAGGTTTTGATTCCTCGTCGCTGATGACCGGAGGAACTAGGTCGTTGCGTCGTTCTTGAGTTCGCTGCAAACTTTGTTGTTGTTGCCAACGTTTAATCTCTAAGTGATTCCCGTTGAGGAGTATTTCGGGAACCGTCATTCCGCGGAACTCGCGAGGTCGCGTGAACTGCGGGTATTCGAGCATTCCACTTTCGGAAAATGAATCGTATTTGTGGCTCGTCTCATCGCCGAGCACACCTGGAATGAGTCGGATCACGGCATCAATCAGCAGCATGGCAGGAACTTCGCCACCATTGCAGATGAAATCGCCGACCGAAATCTCCAGCGGTTGCAAGCCCTGACGAATCCGATCGTCGAAGCCTTCGTATCTCCCGCACAGCAGCAGCAACCGTTTGTGCTGAGCGAGCTCTTCCACCAATTTTTGATCGAGCTTGCGGCCTTGCGGCGTGAGCATGATCAACTGACCTCGCGGCTCGTCGTCCAGTTGGACGGCTTCCACCGCATCAAACACCGGAGCACACATAATCAACATGCCCGGCCCGCCGCCATAAGGCTTGTCATCGACTGACTTTCGTTTTTCAGTCGCCCAATCGCGGAAATTCCACAGCTTGACCTGCACCAGATCTCGTTGGATAGCCAACTTGAGAATGCTCTGTTTCAGGTAGCCTTCGAGGATTTCCGGAAAGAGTGAAACAACATCGAACCGCATTTGTGCTGATTCCTGAGTTCAAATCTCAAATTGGCGATTTGAAATTTGAAACGGAAATTTGAAATCGCGCACTAGCTCGCTTCGCCACCTTCAGCCGGAGCCTCACTCGCTTCAGCAGCAGCGACCGGAGCCGGAGCAGCCTTCTGCGGAGTGAGCGGAGCCGGAGCCTTTTGGGCACCCCAACTATTCGTTTTCACCTTCTTGATCAAAGTGGCCACTCGGTCAGAAGGCTGAGCCCCTACCGACTGCCAATACTCGATGCGCTCCAGATTGAGCTTCACGCGAGCAGATTTGTCTTTCACCATCGGGTCGTAATGCCCGACCTCTTCGATGGCCTTCCCCTCGCGCGCCTTCTGGCGATCGATCACCACGATCCGGTAGAAGGGCCGGTGTTTCCGGCCTAATCTCGTCATGCGAATGCGAACCGACACTCGTCGCTCCTTGTAACAAACAACAAACCCAACGTTGGTCAAACCGATCATCACCCTGCTCGGACGACAGGCCGAGCACGATGAGTTGAGCAAATATCACCCCGCTCACGGCGAAGTCGTCCGAGCGGAAGTTGCACAGTGTGGCGTGAAACGTCGGCGGACTCAACCGAACTGAACCGGAAATTTCGGCGTCATGCTAGTTTTGAGAGAGGATTGACCGTCATTCTTGGGGCTCGTTTTGATTGTTGTTCGCTCAAATCACGGCTGAATAATCACGGTCGATACCGTGGTTAATTGGGGCTGAAAGTCCCGTTTGACGACAGGTTTAGTCGTTGTCGAATTAGTCCCACAACCTCGTTATACTTCACGCGGCCATGAGTGAGACGTTTTCAAAGCGTTGGAACTTGAGGGTCA
>JANNDA010001272.1:0-4201 GCA_031387195.1 Planctomyces sp.
GCGGCGGTGCCGGCGACGATCTCCTTGTGGGTGACGTGGGCAACGACCGTCTTGCCGGAGGGATCGGCATGGACACCTTGAGTGGCGGCGAGGACGACGACCGCTTGCAAGGGAACGAAGGAGACGACGTTCTCAACAGACAGGCAGGCAATGACTCGATCGAAGGTTCCTTCGGTCGTGACGCAATCAACGGCGGAGACGGAGACGACACGCTGGATGGCGGTCACGATAACGACACGATCAATGGCCAAGTCGGCAACGACAAAATTCGTGGCGATCACGGCGACGACTGGATCACAGGCGGTGATGGGAGTGACACGATCAATGGCGGCGACGGCAATGACACGATCGACGGTGGCTTCGGTGATGACTTCATCAACGGAGCTGACGGTAACGATCAGATCAACGCCGGTGATGGAGCCGACATCGTCATCGGTGGCGATGGCGACGATCAGCTACTCGGTGGAGCTGACGCAGACATCGTGCTCGGTGAAGACGGCCAGGACACGGTCAACGGACAAGGTGGCACCGACACCGTCGCTGGCAACCAGGGAGTCGATGTCATCGGCGATCCGGTCAGCGAGATTAGCGAACGATTTTCACTCTCACTGGCGATCCGAAACATCCTGGAGGCCCTGTGATATGACATGAATCAAAATGCCCTGGGGAATGACGGCCCCAGTACTCTGTGGCAGACCAAGAGCCCGGCGATGTTCGGCGGGCTTTTGGCGTTTTTAAGAAGAGATTGGTCATTGGTTATCGGTCATTAATCATCGGTCATTGGGGAGGAAGGCGCAGGAGATTGACGGCTCTGGCGATGTCTGGCGGGAGCGGGGCCTCGAATGAAAGTGGCTCCCACGTAATGGGGTGACGAAACTCAAGCCGGTGAGCGTGCAAGGCGTGTCGGCCAACAAGCAATTGTTCTGCCGGAATCACTGCCGTCAGTTCTTCATCTTCCTCGGCTCCCTGTCCCCTACTCCCCGGCTGCGGAAGATCCGTTCCATCGGGAGCTTTCTTGATCCAACCGAACGGTCCATAGAACTCGTCATCGACAACGGGATGCCCAATGTCGGACAAGTGAACTCGGATTTGGTGATGTCGTCCGGTGACTGGTTTCGCTTCGACCAGCGTATGTGCGGTGAAGCGTTCGAGCACTTTGAAATCGGTGCGTGCCGATCGCGGCTCGAAGGCGTCGGGGCGAGTACACATCATAAAACTATCGCGGTCGAGCACTCCGCCGATCGGCTTGTCGAGCACTCCCTGATCAGGCTCGATGACTCCTGTCACGAGTGCGACATAAGTCTTGTGAACCTTCCGCAGGGTGAATGCTTCCGTCAGCAGTGCGTGAGACAGATGCTCTTTCGAGACCACCATCACGCCGCTGGTCAATCGGTCCAGCCGATGCACGATGCCCGGTCGCAACAGGCCACGCCATTGCGTCTGTTGATCTAAGTGATGCTGCACGACGTTGGCCAACGAATTCGAAGCGTAATCACCCGCCGGATGCGCGATCTGTCCCGCCGGTTTGACCACGACCAAGATCCACGAATCTTCGTAGAGAATTTCCAACGTCCCTAGTGATGGTGCTAACAACTTGTCGGGCGGTTCGATCAGCCGCACAGTGACTCGTTGCCCGCCATAGATCCGCATGTCGTTGTTGGCGACGATGTCGTTGATCCGCACCTCGCCGGCACGCACGATGCGTTGCAGACGAAATGGCGTGTAGTTCCGAAAGTGCCGCACCAAAAACGTATCAATCCGTTTGCCCGACAGAAACGACTCAACAATCAGCTCAACTTGAAACGGGGCACGCATGGACTGTCCGTGTGAAAACCGAGGAAGACTCGAGCGTTTCTAGTTCAGCCGCATTAAGCGTTGCAACTGACGGCCTGCCTGGATCAGTCGGTTGCGTCGCACTGATCGCGACAATTGGGCGATTCGGATACAGCAGAACCCAAACAGAACGGTAACTCGCCACTCAAGCTCGGCCCCCACTTTTCCGATTTCGGAGTTCGTCCAGCCACACGTAGGGGAGATTGACCGTGGAAACAACCGCACGACGCGAAACGGGATTGAGCAACTCTCCGTCAACCAAGCAACGTGCAGACTCGCCTGCTCCGCATTTTGCGATGATTTCAGAAACGTTCTCGGCGAACACCGCGCGGCCTGCTGCTCCGGCCCGCTCGCGGCGACGCAGTGTGGCTCCTCCGATTAACCCGTTACTGCCGTACAAGATCACTTTGCCAGAATTGATCCATCAACGCTTGCGGCTCGCGGCAATTGAGCGGGGAGTCAGTGTTTCAGCACTGACGGCACAGATTCTCGATCAGCACTTAGCGGTAACACCCGACGATCTCATCTGCTAATCTCACGCGGTCGAAGAAAGTCTTCGGCGAAGTCGCAGCCAGGTTCCATTCATCGCGTCATTTAGGAGAAACAAAAATGGGTGAAAAGGGAAAGAAGGACAAGGGTCAGAAAGAAGAACAAAAGAAGCCGGCACTGAGCCTCAAAGAGAAGCGGCTCGCCAAGAATGCCAAGAAGGGGAAATAACGACCCTGGGAAAATAGTTAGCCCGGCTGCTCCGAAGCAGCCGGGCTTTTTCGTTGAGGACTGGCGCTGCTTATTCCTCACGCGGAAAGCTTGGCACATTGATACAAGCCCGACGCGCCAGCGAGTGAACCTGTCACGGCCCGATCCACTCGCTGGCGCGTCGGGCTTGTCTTTGTGTCATTCTTGACCGCATCGGCCTCAGCCGTTTTCCAGAACCCATTGCATGGCGGCGCGGGTGAGTTCGCCGGCGTTGTGGATATTCAGCTTGCGTTTAATGTTTTCGCGGTGGCTATCGACGGTGTGCGTGCTGATGAAAAGCCGTTCGGCAATGGCGCTGGTCATCAAGCCCTCGCCAACCAGGCGGAAAATTTGCAGCTCACGATCGGTGAGGCCGTGGGTTGGGGTTTGACGTTGGTCCGAATCGCCCAACGCTTGGCCGACCAATCGCTGAGCCATCGTCTCGCTCACAAACCGTTGCCCCGCCAGCACCGTGCGGATGGCTTCCAACAGGTTCTCGTTAGATTCTTGTTTGTTGAGATAGCCCAGCGCACCGGCTCGCAAGGCCCGCTCGGCATAGAGCGACTCGTCGAAGCCAGAGATCACCAGCATCTTGATCTGGGGATGTCGCGATTTGATTTGCTTGACCAAATCGATGCCGTGGCCGCTCTTCAGCGAAATATCGACGAGCACCAATTGAGGGGCCGTCGTCTCGATGAGCGTGAGCGCCTCCGCTTCGGATGCGGCTTCGCCGCAGACTTCCCAGTCGGGTTGCCGCGAGAGGCGTAGCGTCAATCCCTCACGCATCATCGGATGATCGTCCACGATGAAGATTCGAGTCGTTGGGGAGGTCATCAGGTTGCTCCAGAAGAAGATGAGCTGCGATTGTCCGTCGCAATGAAGACGCATCTAACCGATGTTCCGCCCATTGCACTACGTTCGACATGCAGCGTGCCGCCGATCATTCCCGCACGGTACTCCATGATTCGCAAGCCCATCCCGTGTGTTTCGCTGACCGATGGATTCCGGGGCAGCGCTGCCGGATCGAACCCCACACCGTTGTCATGCACTTCGAGGATGAGATGGCCGTCAGTTTGCTTTAGGGAAATCAGGATCTGGTTGGCTCGGCCATGCCGCAAAGCGTTGTTCACGGCCTCTTGGGCAATGCGAAACAGGTGCGTGGCCGCCGTGTTGTTCGCCACAGGGATTTGGCTGGAGCAATTGAATTGGCAGGAGATCTGTTTCAGTTCGTTGGTCAAAGTCGCCAGTTCATTCAGTGCCGACCGCAGGCCCTCGGAATCGATTTGCACCGGCATGATCCCGTGGGCGAGTTGCCACACATGCCGATTCGTTTCCGCAAGTCTTTGGGACAGCTTCATGGAGATGTCGCACAGTTGTTTGTAACTCGACTGATCGAACACCCAGACGCTTTTGTCGTCGGCCCTTTGTGCTGGTGCCTCATTTAGAATTTCGAGCAGCGTGCCCGCCAATAACGTGATGCCCGTCAATTCTTGCTGGGTGCCGTCGTGCAGTTCTTGGCCGATGCGGAGCTGCTCATTGACCGAAATCTCAAGCACCTGCTTCTGAAGCTCCTTGCGCTCCGAGATGTCAAAGTTCACACCCAGAAATCGCGATGATCGCCCCTTGGCGTTGC
>JANNDA010001284.1:0-3627 GCA_031387195.1 Planctomyces sp.
TCGATGATTGGCAAGCTGATCATCTACCGCCCCACGCGAGCCGAGGCGATCGCCACCTGCCGCCGTGCGCTCGATGAGTTCGTGATCGAAGGGGTGAAGACCACGATCCCGCTTGCCAAGCGGATTCTCCGCGATCCCAACTTTGTCGCGGGGACCGTCCACACGAAGTACGTCGAGCAAAGTATGTTGAACACGTAACACGCTCGGATTTCACGAAGCGAAGACGCAGTGCAGAAGCCCGGCTTTTTGAAAAAGCCGGGCTTCTTTCGTTTGAGTCGCCGTCCGAAACTGGCAGCCTTGGCAAGCTGGGCCGTGGTTGGCGCTCGGCGGGAGTTTCCGTAGGCCGGAAAGGGGTTTAAGGCGGAGTCTTCCGCAAAGTCGATGAAGCCGAGGAGGTCGCCGCTTTCCGGATGGATTCGGAAAGTCATGTTACGTTCAACGAGCTCCGGGAAGTCTGCCGTGAACGGTCGTAAAACGTTGAGATGCCGAGCCGCTGTTGTCGGCTTGGCTTTGTTAATGGGTGCCTCGTTCTTGGGCTGCCATGCTGGCCCACGATTCTTCGCGAAGAAGGATCGAGATGAGCGAGCCGCCAAGAAAGAGTTTGCCGACAAGGGCAAATTCATCAACAAGAAAAAAATTCGGCCGGAGGCGGACTACCTCAGCGACGACGAACTCGCCGAGGAGCGTGTTGCCAAGAACGACTCAAAGAGCAAAACGAAATCGCCAAACGCGGACGCGAGCCGTTCGCGCACGACCGATGAGGCGAATCGCTCAATTGCCTCGCGATCACGAACAGCAGATTCCGTTGGAGTGAAAGCAAAGTCTGCGAGCAAAGGGACGGCTCAACCAGAAATCGCGAGCCGTAAGGCCGTTCGTCAGCCGGCCACGAGAGAGATTGAAGACTCACTATTTGATGAGCCGTTGCCTGAGAAGAAGAAGACCATTGCTCGCCCAACCGTCGTCGCGAAGAACCGAAGTCTTGACGAAGACCCGTTCAAGAACACGGTGGTCAGTCCGTTTGACAACAAACGTGAAGCGGGCAAAGTGGCGAAGGCCAATTTCGATGACCTCGAAGATGATGACGCCGAAGAGGCCGATGAAGACGAACTCGAATTGCCAGCGCGTGCTGTGAAAAGCACGGTCGTGACCGCCAAGAAATCAGCGGATCAGCGAGCGACTGCGGCATCGAGCGATTTGAAACGCAAGTTTCTACCCGACGATGGCATCGAAGGTATTAAGGCCACGGTTTCGGTGGCCCGAAGTCAAACTCAGCAAGTGGAAGAAGTGGTCGATCTGCCATCGCCGCGAGTCAACCGCACCGCGAGTCAAGTTCGTGGTGACGTGAAAGACTCTGTGGCAGCCAATCGGCAGCAGGTTCAACAAACAATTTCCGATTGGCGCAGCGAATTGGATCGGCAGGATTCGGGGGAAGTGGAAGACCTCGTTCCTGCCATGAAAACTCCGACATCGACGACTGATCGCCGTTCGCGAACCGTGAGTTCTGGTCACATCAGCCAAACGACGCTTGACGAATTTGCCCCTCAACAGAAATCGCAGGGGGCCGTGCTCAACGGCGATTTGATCATCGACACATCCAACGTACCAACGCGTTTTCAACGAACACCCGGAAGTGACTCATTCGGAAATGGGACCAACACGGGACGCGGCAATGCCAATGACTCGAACGGACGCACGCGGCCGAACTCGGGGGCGAGCATCGACATCGTTCCGGGATCGACGCACGGCGGTAGTCGTTCGACCGGGCAAATCACGCTGCAATCTTTGTCGAATCACGATGATGAGACGTCGTCGGTGGAACCAGCGGTCTACGAGCAATCGTCGTCGGACAAAGTGATCGCAGGCTTGCCGTCGCTCGCGGCTTCTGGAATTGAGAACGGAGAATCCGGTGTGGCTCAGTCAGGCTCAGCAACTGGCGGCCCGCGTCTCAGGCCAATTGATGGGGAAGCTGCGATCGAGCCCCTGGCAGCCGAGATGACTGCGACTGCCCCAGTGGAATGGACTGCTGCTGAAAGTGCGACGACTGTTCGTGGATGGATTCCTCTGTTGCTGGCCATCGGAGGTCTTGTCGCCGCAGTTCTGGTTGGTTTGACGCTCCGTCGCCGCAAAGAGATGCTCGTCCCTGTTCCGGTTCGCGTGTCAAAGCCAGAGACGGCAAGTCACGACTGTCCCTACGATCCGACGTCCTGGCCGCGCGGATGAGGTTGGCGTCGTCTCCGCTGAAGTCACTTGAGTTCGCTCCAGATGTGAATGGCTCAGGACATGTTGCCGGAAAGAGACCTGGCCATGAAATCATCCTCGTCGTCACGACCGGAAGAGCAGCCCTGACGCTCTTTCGGAAATGCGCACGTCGAAGCAGTGGACCGTCACAAAGTTGACCTATCGTTGTGCGGCTTGGAGTGGACCGGTCGATCCGGGTTCTTCTGGCTACCGCGAACAGTTCAACGTTCGTCGCTGGCACTTCGGCATTCTTGGTATTGCTGAGAGAAAGCGATCGAACATCCGCCAGCAACCCAGCGTGCATCGAGGAGCGACAACATGTCAGGTGATCCCTGGAGCCGACCCACTCTGCAAGATTTACGAGCGGTCTTGGAGAGCATTGAGCAATCCGATCCGACTCACGACCGTGCTGCCGAACGGTTGGAATTGTCGGTTCCCGCCGAGGTGATCACGGCGAGAGGTTCCAGCATCCCGGCCATGACACGTGAGATCAGCCGATTCGGAATTGGGCTGTTACATCGCGGATCAGTATCGGCGGGCGAGATCACCGTCAAAATGGCGAGCGATACCCGCGAGTATCGTTATCGAGTGATGCTGGAGTGGTGCCGTCCTGCTGAAAACGGGATGTTCATGAGCGGCGGTCGATTCATCGGCAAAGTCGAAGATGAGTAACCCAGGCTAATGCCCTGGTAATGTCAGGGTTTCTATGGCAGGTGGCTCGGAAGCGGGGTCAGACTTTTCCGATCCTGCTTGCGCCGCACGGTATTTACGGCTGGCTGTTGTGAGCGCGGCAAATCCACTTTGGGTCGCGGCGGAATTGGCTCGATAGGTAAGTGCGACGTGCCTATCGAGTGCCTCGCGCGAACTCTGCCGGTTCAGGCTATCGCCGCCGAGCAAAGACACGGTCGAGTTCGCGCCGCCTGGGTGGGACATGCACGACGCGTCCTACAGCCCTGCGACCGCCACCATGCTTTCAAAGTTTTACCAGAGATACGGACTACGCGTGCTGCTGATTGCAGCGCTGACGCTTCCGTTCATCTATCATCAAGCCGAAACGATTCCGTCCAACAACGATATTGAAGCTTGGCTGCCCAAGAACTCCGATGTTCGGCGCGACTACGAAGAATTCAAGGGCCGATTTGGAGCGGAAGAGATCATCCTGATTGGTCTCGATGAATCATTGGGCTCAGAGATGCTCGAAAGCGTCTGTGGCCGAATTGAACGCCTTCCGGAAATTCGGCACTGCTGGTCTCCCGAACGCATGCGTGCGGTGATGGCCGATCTTGGCGTGACTGAGTCCGATATTCGCCAACGGTTGGAAGGTCAGTTTGTTTCCAGAGATGGGACGCGCGTCAGCATCGTGGCGTTGCTCTCTGCGGCGGGGATCAA
>JANNDA010001373.1:0-2231 GCA_031387195.1 Planctomyces sp.
TGCCCGTCGAATGCCAATCGACGGGCAAGAGTGCCCGTCCTACGAACTTTGGCAGTGGACGACGCGATGACGACATTCTCACCAGTGCGGCAATCGCAGATTCTGGAGACGCGAGACAAGGCGTTGCAGATCAATCTCGACCTGCGTCGGTACGGGACGTTTGCGGAGATCGGTGCCGGACAAGAAGTCGTGCGTTGGTTTTTTCGAGTCGGTGGTGCGGCGGGGACGATCGCCAAGAGCATCTCGGCCTATGACATGACTGTCAGCGACACGTACTACGGCGCGTGCGAGCGATATGTCTGTCGGCAGCGGCTGCAAAGCATGCTCAACCACGAGTACGACCAGACGGTGTCTCAACTCCACGAGGCTCGCGGCGATACGACGGCGTTTTTTGCGTTTGCCGATACGGTCTCGGCTCGCAACTTCAAAGGGACCAACGAGTGTCACGGTTGGATGGGAGTCCGTTTTCAAGCTCACCCACGCGACCAAGAAAGCCAGATCATTCTGCACGTCCGCATGCTCGATTCGGACAACGCCTTGCAGCAGGAAGCGCTCGGCGTAGTCGGCGTGAATCTGCTGTATGGCGCGAGCTTCCTGCACCACGAGCCGGAACAACTGTTGGATTCGCTGTTAGATAATCTCAGCATCCAGCGGCTCGAAATCGACATGATCGAATTTTCGGGGATCGCCTTTCGGCACGTCGATAATCGCGTGATGAGTCTCAAGCTGGTGCAGTTGGGCCTGAGCAACGCGGCCCTGTTCGCCGCCAATGGCACAATGCTGCAGCCATCGGAAGCACTCTACAAGAAAGCCATTTTGGTCGAGCGGGGCAGCTTTCGGCCGGTCACGCACGTCAACGTCGATATGCTCCGCGGCGCATACGAAAAGTTTTTGCAAGAACCGGGAGTCCGTGGCGAGGACGTGATCCAGCTCACCGAGATCACGATGAATAACCTGCTGTCGGACGGCGAACTGGATTACCGCGACTTCTTAGCCCGAGTCGATCTGCTGGCGGCCGTGGGCATGACCGTGCTGATCTCGAACTACTTCGAGTACTACCGCTTAGCGGCGTACCTGTCGCGTTACACGCAGAAGAGAATCGGCATCACGATGGGAGCCGCCAGTCTCCGCGAATTGTTCGACGAGAAGTGGTACACGCAACTGGGGGGTGGCATTCTGGAGTCGTTCGGACGGTTGTTTAAGAACGATTTGAAGCTCTACATCTATCCGCTCTTGGACCCAGCCACGGGCGATCTGACCGCCGTGCAAAACCTCGAAGTCGCTCCCAACCTGCGGAAGCTTTACGAGTACTTGGTGGAGCGTGGTTGCATTGAGCAATTGAGCGACTTCCACGACAAGTACCTGCCGATCTTCTCACGCGACGTACTCCAGAAAATCCGGGACGGCGATGCGGCCTGGGAAGAGATGGTGCCGTCCGAAGTCGCAGAGGTCATCAAGCGACGTGGCTATTTCGGATATCGACGAATCGCAACCGCCTGACTGGATCGGATCATTCATGAGGCACTGTTTCAAACCCCTACTCACGGCGATGGTGCTGCTTTCCGTTGCGAACTCGGCGGCCAACGCAGAATCGCCTCAGTCGCCGCCCAACGTCGTGCTGATCGTGTCCGACGATCAGGCCTGGAACGACTATGGTTTCATGGGGCATCCACACATTCAGACGCCGAGGCTCGATCGACTGGCTCGCGAGAGTTTGATGTTTCGACGCGGGTACGTGCCGTCGTCGTTGTGCTGTCCCAGCTTGGCGAGCCTAATCACCGGGAAGTATCCGCATCAGCACAAGATCACCAGCAACGATCCGCCAGGCGGTTCGAAGGACAAAGCAAATTTCGCCGCTGGTCGCGAGGCGATGAATCGTTTGATGGACGCACAGCCGACGCTGCCGAGACTGCTGACTCAGGCGGGCTATCTCACCTTTCAAACCGGCAAGTGGTGGCAGGGGAATTTCACACGAGGCGGCTTCACGCACGGTATGACGAAGGGGCAGCGGCATGGTGATGCGGGACTCGACATCGGGCGCAAGACGATGCAGCCGATTTACGATTTCATCGCCGAAAGCCAGCAGAAGGAAAAGCCGTTCTTCGTGTGGTACGCACCGATGTTGCCGCACACGCCGCACGATCCTCCGCGACGCTTATTCGACAAGTACAAATCGTTGACACCCTCGCCGCACGTCGCGCGGTACTGGGCGATGTGCGAATTCTTCGACG
>JANNDA010001395.1:0-1638 GCA_031387195.1 Planctomyces sp.
CACAAACTGCTTTGCGTATCGCCGGTGATACACAAAATCCTCAGAGCACGGTTCGCCCTTCCGCGCAGTTCAGGAGATCGCGAAACGCAAACAGAGCGGACTGATTGCCGCTTGCGTCCCGTAGGGCATGCAGGATTCCAGCTTCTCGCAGCTTACGGAGGAATGGCAAAGCAGTCGGTCGTGGGATGCCTGAGCGTTCCACGAAGTCGTTCGACCGAAAGATCGGGCGATCGAACAGCGTATCCAAAACCTTCAAGCCATGCTGTGACCTCAGCAAGTCGGAAACTTGAATTTTCATACGGTCGTAAAGCTCCAAGATACCTCGCACGCGAACCGTGTTGGTTTGAGCTTGTTCGGAGATGGCCGAGAGGAAGAACTCCACCCAGCCGGTCCAATCCCCTTGCTGACTGACGGCTCGCAAGCCGGCGTAGTATTGGTCGCGGTGAGCTTCCAGATATTCGCTGAGGTAGAACATCGGGCTGGCCAACGCTCGCTTCTGGAACAGGAACAGCGGGATCAATAGCCGACCGACACGACCGTTGCCGTCGTTGAAGGGATGCAGCAGCTCAAATTGAGCATGGGCCACGGCGACTTGGATCAACGGGTCCACGTCGTCGCCCGCGAGATACCGTTCAAAGGCTTCGAGATGGTCGAGCAGTTGTAGCGGTGCTGGCGGCACGAATGTGGCTTGCTCGATGGTGCAACTGCTCGGCCCGATCCAATTTTGGTGGACGCGAAACTGGCCGGGACTTTTGTCCGCACCGCGCACGCTGCTCATCAGTGTGCCGTGCATCTGCCGGAGCAACGCCAAGTTCAGAGGACGTTGCGTGAGCGTCTCCTTGGCCAGCGTCAGGGCCGAGCGGTAGTTGACGACCTCTTGGATGTCTTTGACCTTCTCGGCGTCGAACTCGATGCCCGCTTCATATTCGAGGACTTCATCGACCGTGGCCTGAGTCCCTTCGATCTTGGACGAGAGCACGGCTTCCTGAGTGGTCAGTGGCGAGAGCATGACACTGGGATTGATGACGCTTTGGAGCAGTCCGTCGTAGCGGGCGAGCGCCGCGTTGGCCGGGCCGATCAGGCGAATCAATCGTCCGTGGTCGAGGTTCGTCAGCGGCAGTGATTCGGGAACATAGGGCGGCATGTCAGCGATCCTCTGTGAGCGGCACGGCGCTAGCCGCCGGTGTTGCAGCATCGCATCCAACCCAAAACAAAACACCGGTGGCTAGCGCCATTCCGCTCATTTCTCACGATCCATTCGGTCTTGCGCTTCCATGATGTATTCCACGACGCGAGCCAGATTGTCCTCACCATCCACGACTTCGCAATCGCCGCCGCGTGTCCACACATTTTCATTCGTGACCGCATCCGGCTCTTGACGAAGAACTCGCGTCGCATTCGCTTTGAACTGATCTCTGACGACTTCCGGTTTCTTGTCCGCCGTCACCGCGAGATGCACATGATTGGATCGAGCATTCACCGCGTGCAGAATCCAGCCACGAATCTCGGCGTGCTTGCGGCACACGGCTTCGACCTTGTCTCGCTGAGTCTCGTTCATCAGGACCGGACTCTCGGTCATTCGGTTGCGACACCATACCTCCAGCAATGGTTGCGGAGGTTGGTTCCCTTTCTTCGACT
>JANNDA010000002.1:0-7109 GCA_031387195.1 Planctomyces sp.
CTGTCGAGGCACAGCGGTCACCGCTGGAGACGGCGAAGCGAATCGCGGCGACGATGTGTCGTCAGCCGAAGGAGGCACATTGGCTCGGAGTGCGGATGGAGAATTTTTACCGCGTCTACCAGCGGAAGATGGAAAGCGTCACCGCTGCGGATGCCTGCGACTACTTGGAAGGGCTCATGCGGAAAGGGCAGGTCGATTGGCAGGTCAAGCAGTCGCTCGACGCAATTGGCTTGCTGATGCGGTACGGATACCAGCGCGAGGATTTGATGATCCCGGCACTGCGTGAGGCGTGGGGGCTCCGGTTGAATCAGCGCGTGGGCATCTCTCTGCCGGAGGTTAACGCGGCCGCAACCGATGGTGTTGCCACCGTCTCGGAGCGTTTACGACGTGTGTTGCGAGTGGCTCATTATGCCCTCAAGACGGAGAAGTCTTACACGCAGTGGTGGGAACGGTTCGAGAAATTCGCTGGGGACCGGCCAGAAGGCGAACTCGGTGCGAATGAAGTGCGTGCCTTTTTGGAAGATCTCGCGGTCGAACGGAATGTCTCGGCAGCCACTCAGAAACAAGCACTCAACGCCTTGGTGTTCGTCTTTGGGCAAGTCTTGGGGCGTCCGCTGGGAAATCTCGGCGACATGATTCTGGCCAAACCGAAGCGGCAACTGCCGTGTGTACTGACAGTTACCGAAATGGGCCGTGTGTTGGCGGAACTCAGGGGCGTCCCTTCGTTGATCGGGCAATTGTTGTATGGCTCGGGACTGCGCTTGTTGGAGGCACTGCGGCTGCGAGTCATAGACGTTGAGTTCGATAACGGACAGATCATCGTGCGGGACGGCAAAGGGGAGAAAGATCGCATCACTGTTTTGCCGGAGGTCATTCGCGAGCCGCTGCTGGAGCACATGCGAGGTGTTTGACGGTTGCATCAACAGGACTTGAAGGCGGGGGGCGGTCGCGTGCAGTTGCCCTATGCCTTGGCGGTGAAATACCCCGATGCCGATCGCGAGTGGTGTTGGCAGTCAGTAGCCACACCCTGCGACATAGTTTTGCGACTCACTTGCTGGAATCGGGTCACGATATCCGCACGGTGCAGGAACTCCTGGGACACAGCGATGTCGCGACGACGATGATTTACACCCACGTCATGAATCGACCAGGCATTGGCGTGCGTAGTCCGTTGGATGGCGGCTTGCGAACAATTCGCAAGCCGCGTTAGCCACGCTGGAGGATAAGCACTCTTGCCCGTCACTCATACCAAAAAAGACGGGCAGGAGTGCCCATCCTCCGGCGTTGTTCATCGCCACGCGACGCCATTGGGGAACGCGAACTCGGCGAGCGATTCTGGCTTCATGGTGATGCTGTAGCCGGGAGCAGTTGGCGGCAGGTAGTGGCCGCGCTGCATGACGAGCGGATCAATGAAATGCTCGTGGAGATGGTCGGCATATTCGCAGAGTCGATTCTCCAGCGAGCCGCTGACTGCAATGAAGTCGAACATCGCGAGGTGTTGCACGTACTCGCACAAGCCGACACCGCCGGCGTGAGGGCAGACGGGGATGCCGAACTTCGCGGCCATCAGCAGCACGGCGAGGATCTCGTTCACGCCGCCGATGCGGCAGCTATCGATCTGACAGACACCGATCGCTCCTGACTGCAAGAACTGTTTGAAGAGGACTCGGTTTTGGCAGTGCTCACCCGTGGCGACTTGAATGGGCGCGATGGCTTTGGCAATCGCGGCGTGGCCGAGCACATCATCGGGACTGGTCGGCTCTTCGATGAACCACGGTTTGAACTCGGCGAGTTGCCGCATCCAGGCGATGGCTTGGCTGACATCCCAGACTTGGTTGGCGTCCATCATCAAGCGACGATCCCAGCCAATCTCCTCGCGGATGATGCGGCAGCGGCGGATATCGTCTTGCAGGTCTCGTCCAACTTTGATTTTGAAATGCGTCCAACCGCGCGACGTTAGTTCGCGACAGAGCCGGCGCAACTTGTCGTCATCGTAGCCCAGCCAACCGGCGGACGTCGTGTAGCTCGGATAGCCGGACTGTTGCATCTGAGCGATGCGTGCGGCCTTCGTCGGTTCAAGCTTGCGCAGCAACTCGACGGCTTCGTTCGGTGTGAGTGCATCGGTGATATATCGGAAGTCGATGCAGCGAACGAGTTCTTCCGGCGTCATGTCGCACAGCAGACGCCAGAGCGGTTTCGCTTCGACCTTCGCGAATAAATCCCACACGGCGTTGACGACGGCAGCAGTCGCGAGATGAATAACACCCTTCTCCGGCCCGACCCAGCGCAGTTGGCTGTCACTGGTGACATGCCGCCAGAAGCGACCGAGGTCTGACGTGAACTCTTCGAGCGAGTGGCCGACGACCAAGTGCCGCATCGCCTCGATCGCTTGCACGCAAAGGTCATTGCCGCGTCCGATCGTGAAGGTCATCCCGTGACCTTCGAAGCCAGCAGGATGATCGGTCTTCAAAACCACATACGCCGCAGAGTAATCCGGGTCCAGATTCATCGCGTCCGAACCGTCCAAGGTCCGCGATGTCGGAAAGCGAATGTCATGGGTGACGAGATCAATGATGCGGGTCACGGACATGCCTTTTCAAACCAGTGATGCACAAGCCCGAAGTGCCCGGAAGGAGCGATACTCGCAATTCCTCGCTGGCGCTTCGGGCTAGTCTCTCTTGAGTTCCGGAAGCGATTTCAGCTCAACCACCGAAGCTGAGTCGTTCGGGTGGGCAGTCGCTGTCGGGGTGATAGGCGATTTGAATCCCCGACTCTCCGGGAGCCAGCGGTTCTTCGTCCTTTTTCTTTTGCCGATCCTGTCGCTTCTCGTCGGCTTTGCGTTTCTTTTCCATTTCGCGGTTTCGTTTGGCAAACGTATTTTGATTTTTTGCGATGATTGTTCCTCCGATGAATTTGGAGCGGGGTAACAGAGCCGTCTCCGCAAACGCAGAGAAGCCGACGAATGCCGCCGGCTTCTCTGAGTTTTGACGGGATTCAGCAATTATGCCAAGCGGACGTTTTCGGCACGCGGGCCTTTCGGGCCTTGGCCGACCGTGAAGGTCACTCGTTGACCTTCGCGGAGCTCTTCAAACCGAATTCCATCGAGGTTCGACATGTGGAAAAACATGTCGCCACCGTTGCCGGTGTCGATGAAACCAAAACCCTTGTCCGTCACCTTCTTGATCGTGCCTTCAGCCATTCCAGTTACCTTCTCAAAACAAACTTTTGCAACGTTGCCCGAACGACACGTCCGAGCCTCTTCGCCGTTACGCGGCAGAGTGTAGCCACTCGATCCAACAATGGATGCCTCGCAAGCCCCCTTTTCAGCCTTTATTTTGGACCCAAAAACCAAAGGTTTGCCGACAACAACTGGTTTGAACCTTCACGTTGGCACTCCCAGGAGCCGGCCGTGGGCCTCTGGCTGAGGCGATCCACGAAATGGGTTTTCGCCGTAACTCGACTCAGCGGCTAACACTCTGCCGCTCGCCAAATTTCAACTCGCGCCCCGCGTGAGGCGAGGTTTCAGCCAATGCCCTGCCGATCAGGAGCGGAGGTGCGAAATAGGAACCCCATTCCCAATGACATAAGTTCCAGACCTTTTTTCAAAGACGCCCGTTGGTTTGAAGCCGCATGATGAGTAATCTCCTCGACCACCACTCAACGCATTCCTTTTTCTCCGACCACGTCCGACCGAATCACGCTCATGCCTGCATCTCAAAATCAACGACTTGGTCCGCCCACAAACCGGCTCGAATTCTGCCTTCTCCCCCTGTTGATTCTCTGGGCAACTGGACTTCAAGCTGCAGATCAAAGTGGCCTTCAGATTTATCAGCGGCAGTGCGCCTCGTGTCACGGAGCGAACGGCGAAGGGACGATCGAAAGCTATCCGCATCCGCTCGTCGGCGACCGCTCGTTGGGTGAATTGGTGCAGTACATCAGTAAGACGATGCCGGAAGACAAGCCGGGGACATGCACGGGCGAGGATGCTCAGAAGGTCGCGGAGTTCATCTCCGAGTCGTTCTATTCGGCAACCGCCCAGGCCCGAAACAAACCCGCTCGCATTGAGTTGTCTCGACTGACCGTACGGCAATATCGGAACGCGGTCGCGGATTTGATCGGTAGCTTTCGTTCGCCCGGAAAGCTCGACCCGCAGCAGGGCTTGCGTGCCGAATACTTCAAATCACGACGTTTGGATGGCAAAGAGCGCGTGATTGAGCGAGTCGATCCGGTCGTGCAGTTCGACTTCGCCGACAAGAGTCCCGATGCGGAGAAAATTGAGCCACATGAATTCGCGATCCGTTGGGAAGGAGCGGTGTTCGCTCCTGAAACCGGCGAGTACGAATTCATCGTGCAGACCGATCAAGCCACTCGCTTGTGGATCAACGATCTCAAGAGACCGTTGATTGATGTCTGGGTGAAGTCGGGCAACGACACCGAACACCACGAGTCAATCTTCCTGCTCGGCGGTCGCACGTATCCGTTGAAGTTGGATTTCTCGAAGGCCAAGCAGGGAGTCGATGACAAGAAGGCGAAAGACAAGCCACCTGCAAAAGCTTCGATCACATTGCAGTGGAAACGACCGCATCGAATCGTCGAGGTGATTCCCGCACGATCTCTTTCGACCAGCCGAATGCCCGAAACATTCGTCGTCACAACGCCGTTTCCGCCAGACGATCGCAGCTACGGCTGGGAGCGCGGAACGTCGATCTCGAAAGAGTGGCATCAGGCGACGACCGACGGAGCCATCGAAGTCGCGGCGTATGTCGTCGCTCACTTGAGTGAGTTGGCCGGAGTGAAGTCAGACGCGCCCGACCGCGACAAACGCTGGCGTGAGTTCTGCCAACGCTTCGCTTCGCGAGCGTTTCGCCGACCCTTGGCCGACGAACAACAGCAAGCTTTCATCAATCATCAATTTG
Source organism: Planctomyces sp. (assembly GCA_031387195.1). Taxonomy (GTDB): domain Bacteria; phylum Planctomycetota; class Planctomycetia; order Planctomycetales; family Planctomycetaceae; genus SXKJ01. The sequence continues at coordinate 4,917 of JANNDA010000002.1, forward strand.
AGACCGCCGGCGAACCGGAAGCGGCCGTCAAACGAGTCGTGTTGCTCGCGCTGAAGTCGCCGCGGTTTTTGTTTCGTGAAGTGAGCGGCAGCAACGATGGCTATGACGTCGCCTCGCGGATGTCGTTCGCGATGTGGGATTCGATTCCCGATCAACCGTTACTGGATGTGGCGGCAAAGGGGCAACTTGTCACGCGCGAACAAGTCGAGCAACAGGCTCAGCGACTGTTGACCGACTCACGCACCCGATCAAAGCTCCGCGACTTCTTCCTGCGTTGGCTGAAGGTCGATCACGTGCCCGATGTCGCGAAAGACTCGGAACGCTTTCCTGAGTTCAGCGCGGAGATCGCCGACGACTTGCGAACGTCGCTCGAATTGTTTCTCGATGATTTGCTCGGCAGCGAGGCTGCGGATTTTCGACAAGTGTTGCTGGCCGATGCACTGCCTCTGAACGGTCGCTTGGCGAAGTTCTACGGTGCGGATTTGCCGGACGATGCTCCGTTCCAGGCGGTGAAACTGGAGTCGGGCGAGCGGGCCGGCGTCTTGTCGCACCCGTATTTAATGGCCGGCTTCGCTTACACGGCGAGCAGCTCGCCCATTCATCGCGGCGTCTTTATCTCGCGTAGCGTGTTGGGCCGTTCGCTGCGACCGCCGCCAGAAGCGGTCGCGCCACTTGCACCGGCACTGCATGCCGACCTGACGACGCGCGAGCGAGTCGCACTTCAGACAAAACCGGAATCCTGCCAGTCCTGTCACGCAATGATCAATCCGCTCGGCTTCACGCTGGAACACTTCGACGCCGTCGGCCGCTACCGCAAGGACGAGAACGGAAAGCCCGTCGATGCGAGCGGCGGATATCGGACTCGCAACGGAGAGATTGTGAACTTTTCCGGCGTCCGTGACCTCGCCACGTTTCTGGCCAACAGCGAGGAAACTCATTCCGCCTTCGTCGAGCAATTGTTCCACGGCCTGATCAAGCAACCGATCCGTGCCTTCGGATCGCAAACCCGATCGGTCCTGCGACAGAAGTTCGTCGAAAACAATTTCAACATCCGCAAGCTCGTCATCGAAATTGTCGCGACGGCTGCATTGCCACGATCAGAACAGACTCCGTAAGGCCGCGAAGCCGCAGGAACGTAGCCGTCACGCTCCGCGTGACGAGCCGAATGCTTCCCAACGCTCTGTGAAGCGACCGGCTCGTCACGCGGAGCGTGACGGCTACGTAGAATCTCGCCGCAAAAACATCGCTTGCGGCGATAACGGCGTCTCTCAAGCCTCCGGCTTCAGGCAGGCCGCCACCGAATTGAATGCAGAATTGTTGTTCGGCACGATTGCCGACAAGCGTTCGACAACGTCTTTCACTTTCAGCGCGGTCTTATAGACGATCGACCCGGCGGGGAGTGCGGGGAGCGATTCGGCGACGTGTTCTTGAACGGCGAGCACCAGCCGGATCGCGCGAAACAGACTCAGTGTTTGCAGCTTACGATCGAGGTATTCGCCGGTCCAAAAGCCAATGATCTCTAGCAAGACCTTGCGGCCGTCACTGTGCTGAAACGTGAAGTCTGGAAGAAAGACTTTCTGTCCGAGGTGCAGGATGTCAGACTCGCGGGAGAGCGTCCAACCATCGCGCGGTTCGCTGCCCCACTTGCGAGCGAATTCTGATTCGACATCAGAATCGAATTCTTCCGGCGCGGGGAGATGCGTGTGCAAACCGTCGGCGGGGCTGAGGTCAAGCGCGACATGCCAACCCGCTCGCGGCGTTTGAATCACGGCGTGTGCTCGCCAGCCTCGGCAGGCCAACAGCGCGGGCAGGAACTTGGCCATCGCCACGCCGTAACGCCGCGTCTCGCGCAGCACTGAGGCAGGGCCGTCGAACGTGCGATAGACCTGCAACATCCGCTCGGCCAGTGGCACGTAATGCCCATGAGCCCCCCGCGTCAGCCGATCGGGCAGCACGCGGTTGCGGTCATAAGTGGCGATGGCCAGATCGCGGGTGAGCATGAGATGCGCGTCTTGTTTGTGAGTCTTATTGAGGATCGGGACGTTTCAGAAAGGGAGCATTGGTCGTTGGTTATTATACTTCACGCGGCCATGAGTGAGACGTTTTCAAAGCGTTGGAACTTGAGGGTCATGAGGGAGGCCAAGTCGGTGGCGTGGGTGGTCGAGAGGTTGGTGATTGTCTCTTCGATGGCGG
>JANNDA010000027.1:0-1763 GCA_031387195.1 Planctomyces sp.
ACACCGAAATCGTTTTGGCGACCTGGGCCGCGTCAACTTCTTAATTAAGCGACCCCACCGAGCTTGTCTCGGTGGCTCGCGGGCTTTTGCACTACGGCGTTTGTGGATTCGAGTGAAACATCTCGTAGTGCAAATGCCCGCATCCACCGAGGCAAGCTCGGTGGGGTTTGTGAACATCGCTTGTTTGAGCGACTTACCCGAAGCGTCAGCGAGGGAGAACTTTGCCGACTTTTCTTTTCTTCCAAAACAGAGCCATCCCAAACAAGAACGCTCCGCAGATGAAGAACACCAACGCTCCGCCGACCATGCCGCCAATCGCTCCGAAGAGATCGAAATATCGCAGCGTCGTCCACAGCAGAAAGTACATCACGCCAATCGAGAACGGACGCCCGCGATCTTCACGCAGGCCCAGCAACATCAGCCAAATGCCAAAGCTCAACATCGCCGCGTTGGCCAGCAGCGTCGGCAAGTACGGTTCTTTCGCGATCGCGTGCCAGACCGACAAGAACGCCATCAAAGCCATCAACGCGACTGGCATCCATTGTCGTCGCACGGTCTCCTTCATCCCCTTGAGTAAATCTTTGCCGGTGTTCCAGCGACCGTGCGATCGAACCACGACCGCTAAGCCGATCACGGCCACGGCGACGATCGCCACCGCTTGCATCAATGCACCCAAAGATCGTTCATTCGAACTCCAACTTGAGTACTTATGAGTTTCTACGAAGCTCAGTGGAATCAACATCGCGCCGGCAATCAGCACGCCGTACGTCCGATAGGGGATCGCCAAACGACTGCCGACCGCATGTGTCTCGGCTACGATCAGCAAGAAGCTGCCGACCGCCCCCATGAAGAAGATCGGATTCTGATGCCAATGCCATGTCTGTTCCCAAGCGATGCTTTGCAGGCAGAACCACCACGTCAGCAGCGGCACGTACAACCACAGCGGCTTCGCCGACTGCGAGCGATAAGCCCACAGCACTCCTGGAGCACACAACAGCGGCAGCGTGTAAGCCCCGTTGGGAAACCACCGCATCCGAAAAAAGAAAGACATGCCAAGATCGCTGAAGCCGATCAATTCCATGCCACACCAGATCGACAGCAACACAACCAACAACGCATGCACCAACAACGATTCCAAGCAGACCGCGATCGGCAACGTCCCGACCGCCCACCACCACATGCCGTCTGGATAATGCCCGTTGAGATGAAAGACTTGAGCGACCAGCCAAATCCCGCAGCCATAAAAGATCGCTCCGAGGCAGAACAGCACGTTCGACAGCCCGATCGCTCCTCGCTGATATCGCACAGAAAACGCAGCGACATACGTCGTGATGATCGTGCCGAAGATCAGCACCAACTTGACGGCTGCGGGCATCGCCTCCCAATTGAAAGAGATCAACAGCAGCACTCCCGCCGCGACCAACGCTGCCGCCGTCCCCATCAACGCGGTGACCGCCTTTGAACTCGTCGCCTCCGCCGCGTCATCCAACGACGGGTATTGATCAACAATCGTCTGCCGTTGCTCGGCAGTGATCACTCCGGTCCCCTGCCAGGCATCAAGTTCTTCGCCCAGCCATTTGCGTCGGGTGTTCGTAATCGGTCGTTTGGTCATGATGAGTTTCCGAAATTATGTAACCCGAAGCGTGAGCGAGGGCGCGCGTTTCAAGTGACTCCGCATTCCTCGCGTTGTGAAGCGCCCGCCCACGCTCACGCTTCGGGGGACATAATTTAGGTAACACATCAAGACCAAACGACCGATTACG
>JANNDA010000010.1:0-4576 GCA_031387195.1 Planctomyces sp.
TCCTCGAACGCATCCTCACCGTCTCGGAAACCTGCCGCCTCCAAAACCGTTCGATCTACGACTACCTCGTCACCGCCGTTCAAGCTCATTTCAAACAACAGCCGATTCCGTCACTGCTGCCGGGCTCGTGAACGATTACGGGCGTCGCAGTCCAGAACTCTCAGGTCTCCGTCTTCAGGTGAATGGGGTGAATCAAAAGCCGGTCGGCGGCGAGTCGCCAATCAAGGCGTAGGGGCTCAAGGACTGTGGCACACGGAAGCTCGTTGACCGCTCGCGCCGCGAACGGAATCCCAGTCGCCTTGCGGTCGGCCCACGAACGCAGTCCAAGTCACACCGTGACTCGGCCACGAAGGAATCAAAACACTTCCGCAAGGTGCTCGCCTCGTGGTGACCCAGTTATGCGTCGAGTTGACTCGCTGCCGCCGACAATCTCATCGTCGTTATTTCAAAAAACGCGGTTCATCGAACGCCTCCTTCCGCTTGAGCATCCAATAAACCGTGCGGCCCAGACGTGCCGACAGAGTCGAAATCGCCTTGGCCTTGCCGTGCTTCTTTTCCAGTCGAGCCACGTAGCTCTTCGCGGCGGGAACTTCGCGGATCAGCAGCAATGCGGCTTCCGAGTTGCTCATCCAGATGCTCCGCGAACGCCAAGTCGGAACGGACCGCGCGTTGCACGCTCTCGTCGGTGAAGCGTTCGGCGATGCCGACGCGATTGCACGCATTCCGCAACCGCTTCTCCGGCGGCTCGACGTTGTACTGCGTGAACGTGTTCGTCACGTGTGCGAGCGCCTGCCCGCACCAACTTCATCCGCCGCCGCAACAAATCGCGAGTCCCCCGCATCTCCTTCGGATACACATACGCCTGCGGCAGCATCCCGCCGCGCAACATCCGCGCGATCTTCTCCGAGTCAATCTTGTCGCTCTTGACCTTCCCGCCGTGAATGGCCTTCATGTAGAGCGCGTGCCACAGCACGAAGCTGATCCCTTCTTCGCGGCACAAATCCGCCAGCCAATACCAGGCGAAGAGACACTCACAACAGACGACGAGCCGTTCCCGATACGGCGCGATCAGCTTCAAGAACCGCCCCGGATCACAGGGTAAGTTGACATGCTCCTGAGTCCGTCCCTCGGCATCAACCACGCAGACATGCATAGTTCTTGCGTGCATATCCACACCACAGTAGTTCGACTGTATGAGTTGCTTGAGGATCGTAACCGGTTCACATATCGAGAGGTTACGACGATGTCGCTTTCATGGCCGCGCACCGACGAACAACTGTCGGAAAAATGGCTTGATGTGACTTTCCCGCGAAACGCGACGGCTCGCGGCCATTTGAGTATCTCGATTTCTTGCGACACCTGAAAAACGCTCGTGAGAGCAACGCTTTTTGTTTCAACCGATTAAGACGATCCTGAAAGTCATACAGTCGAAATAGTTGTTATTCCTCTGTCAGAGAGTGGCAGACGCGAGCACAAGCTTCGGCGTGAACGGCCCTTAGAACAAGCTGTAGATAAACGGTGCAGCGACAGAGCCGCTCAGCAGAATTAGCCCGCCGATCAGCAACAGCACGACGATGATCGGCGTCAACCACCATTTCTTGCTGTGCTTGATGAAATCGACGAACTCGGCCACGAGGCCTATCTCGGTTTGGTTGGCTTGTTGCTCGAAGTTGGTCGGCGGTTTTTTGTTGACGGACGGTTGCTTGTTGTCGGCCATGAGAGTTGCCTTGTCGTCGTCCGGTTTTTCAAACCGGGTGATTCAGGACTCCCGGTTTGGAAAACCGGGCTACGATGATGCTTTACAAGTGACTCTAAAACTGTCGGAAGTATTGCTGCGGATCAGGCTCTTCGGCAGGGCGAGTGATCCAATAAGTCTTGGCCGCACGATCCAACTTTTTACGCATCGGATCACGACCAATCGCTCGCAGGATCAAACCAATCGGAGTCATCACGCCAAAGAAGATGACCGCCAACAAGACGTGGGACACCACCCAGCCGATCGGCCAGACGGCGATCATCCAAGCAACATACACTCCACGAATTGCCGTCGGAGCAATGAGGCCGACCAGTCCGATGACGGTGGCGACGCTTGCCATCGCGAGCGGGCCAGTCGTTTGTCCGGAGCCTCGCCACCACAGACCGGCGATGACAGCGAAGAACACGATCAGCAAGCCCGCGAACCAGCGGAGTTCACGCACGGAAGGTTTCCAATTGATCGGCAGCATCGACATGAGTGTGAGTTTCTCGCGAAGTGACCGGGGGGCTGACTCCGCCCCGTTCGCCTGTCGTATTCGTGTTGGGTTAATCTAAATAAACGAAATCGTTCAAACTCATCAGCACTTGGGCGAGATCGGTCAGCGCCAGTTCGCGGCCGTTTGGTTTCCCCGCCGTTTGATATGAGGCTGATTGTTGTTCGAGGAACGCCACAGTCTCGGCTTGTTCGTCAGGCGTCGGCATTCGACCAACGGCTGACAAGTATCCCTGTCTCACGGCGTCAGCGAGCGACTTGTCGGCGATGGGGAGCAATCGTTTGCCAAAGTTTTGGGCGTAGCCACGGACATTCGGATTGTTCAGAAACATCAACGCCTGTGGCGCGATTGTCGTGCTGGGACGTTCGCCGACACTGACGAGCGGCTCCGGGGAATCGAAAAGCTGCATCATCGGAATCAACCGGCTGCGTTTCACCATGAAGTAAATGCTGCGGCGCTTGTGAGCCTCATCGAGCGTACCCGGTCCAAACATTGTCGCATCCAGCGAACCGCTGACGTCGAGCATCGCATCGCGAATGACTTCCGCTTCGAGTCGTCGCGGCGAGCGTCGCCAGTGAAATTGGTTCTGTGGGTCGAGCTTGGATTTGCTTGCATCAAACGCCGTGCTCTGCTGATAGGTTGCACTGAGCATGATCAGCTTGTGCATCGCTTTCAGCCGCCAGCCGGCTCCCGCATCCGGATTCAGCGAACTCGCGGACGTTCCCTCTTTCGCCGGAGCCATCAACGTTGCGGCGAGCCAGTCGAGCAACTCCGGATGCGTCGGTCGTTGTCCCATCGCTCCGAAGTCGTTCGGCGTTCCGACAATGCCGACGTGAAAGTGATGCTGCCACAGCCGATTCACCATCACGCGAGCCAGCAAGTGTCCCGGTCCCTGTTTGGTGTCAGTGAGCCAATTCGCCAGCGAGCGGCGGCGATACGAGGTCTTCGATCCGGCGGGCGGCGTTTCGATCCACTGCTTCTCGCGTTCGGGTGAATTCATCAGCACCTGCAAAAATCCTTGAGCCGCGATGTCCACCTTTTGAGTGGTGTCGCCACGATACAAGAAGTGCGATTGCTCGAAGAAGTCGGCTCCTTGCGTGTGATGCCGAATCGGTTTCACTCCTTCGCTGCACACCATGACTTTCGCGAGCTTCGGCTTCGGAGCCTTCGTCAAACTTTCTTGCACCGTTTGATTCAGCTTCTTCCAGTCGGCATCGAGATATTTGAACCAGTTCAGCAGCGTCTTGGTCTGCTCAGCAGAACGCTTGTCGGGCGCGGTTGCCAATAACTCCAGAATGCCCACAGTCTGAGCATCGCCGTCCAAGCTGATCAGGCCGGGGGCGGTTGTGATCGACAACCGCGGCCTGCCGATGTTGTGTCGGTTGTTGCCGTTGAATGAGAGCGTGATCGTCAACACGCTGCCGCCGACCGAGCCGATCGGTGCTTCTGGCTCGAACACGGCAGCATGATCTTGTCCAAACTTCGGATCGAGCGCCCAACCGGACTTCTTATCGCCATCAATCGCCAGCTTCACCGCGAGATGCGGCCCTTGTTCATAAGTCGCAATCGCGTTGACTAGCTTGATCTCTTTCGCTTGCTTTCCATCTGCTTTCGGTGCGACGGTCACTTTGACATCGGTGAGATCAATGTTGCCGTTGTCTGCACGACCGGGCCCGCTCTTGGCCATGCTGGGATGCGCGAGTGCCTCTAGGCGAATCGCCGTGATGCCGGTGACGTCGGTGTTCGCTACGAACGTGTAGGTCTCGAAGTCCGGATTCGTCCCGGTCGCGAGTACCGAGCCGTCTTCTTGCTTCGTGAGCGTTGCTCCGCCAGCCGACTTCATCTCGGCCAAGTCGAGGATCATCCACTTCGCTTTGATCTGCGATTTCCCTTCAGCTCGCAGCGCGGCTTCCGCTTTTTCCCAATCAGCAAACCGCTTCGCGAGTTGTTCGTTCTCGAACTTCGCCAGCGACTCGGCGATCGGCGCGTGAACGACATCAAACGCGGCCTTCTCTTTTTTGTACGTTGCTGGATCGAGGTCGAGATCGACCTCACTTCGCACAGTCGTCGTGAACGTGGCCGTCAAACGGTAGTAGTCAGCCGCTGGAAACGGATCGAACTTGTGATCGTGGCAGCGAGCACAGCCGACCGTCAGTCCCAAGAACGCTCCGGTCGTCGTCGAGGTCATGTCGTCGAGCGCGTCGTACCGAGTTCGCTCGACTTCGTTCGCGGTGATCTGCGTGGGGAAGACCCCCGCGCCCAAGAATCCGGTCGCCATTTGCGCGAGCGGGTTATCGGGATCAAACTCATCGCCTGCGAGTTGCCAC
>JANNDA010000096.1:0-4366 GCA_031387195.1 Planctomyces sp.
CAACGGTGATGATGTCGGAACGGGCGGCGAAGGTGACGACACGCTGGTGGGCGACATCGGTAACGACACGCTGTCCGGTGACAATGGCTTCGACAGTCTGCTCGGTTCGGCGGGCAACGATTCGCTGCTCGGTGGACTGGGTGGAGACACGCTCGACGGCGGAGACGGCAACGACACGCTCGACGGCGGACGCAACAACGATTCGCTCCTGGGTGGCATCGGCGACGATCGGATTCGCGGCGATCACGGCAACGACACCATCGACGCGGGTGACGGCAACGACCTTGTCAACGGCGGTGATGGCAACGACGTGATCACGGGCGGACTCGGCCTGGACTCGCTGAACGGTGCCGACGGCGACGACTTCATCAATGGCGGTACCAACAACGACATCATTGTTGGCGGTGACGGCAACGACACGTTGCTGGGTGGTTCTGGCAACGACATCGTGCTGGGTGAAGATGGGAGCGATCTCATCAACGGCCAAAGCGGAACGGATCTCGTCGCCGGTAATCAGGGGGCTGACGTGATCGTTGATCCGATCGCGGAAATCAACGAGGCGTTCGTCTTACCCGCAAGCCTCCGCTCGCTGCTCGATGCGATTTGATCGAGACCTATGGAAAACCGGCTAACGCGAGTTGTCGGACGGGAGCGAAACCCGTCCGACAACGGATCGCGTGCGTCAGCCGAAGGCTCGTGATACCGAACGCGGCGAGGTTTGGCACATTGTTACAAGCCCGACGCGCCAGCGAGTGAACCAGTAACCGCTCGATCCACTTGCTGGCGCGTCGGGCTTGTATTTGTGTCATCCTCAACCGTGCGCGGAATACCACGCGTTCGGCGTTCGTTGACCCGTTGTGCCTGTCCCGCGCTTGTCGCTTGGAACAGCGGCGTCCGGAGGTTGGCAAGTATTCTCAATGCGATCAATTTGCGGATTGATCCTGAAGCCCCGAAGGTTCTGACGATCGGGCTTGTTCGTGACCGAGCAACTTTGGCGAATGACCGGGTGGTAATTCTTGCGACCATCGTATCGTTTGAGCCTAATCCGCCTGAAATGCCTCGAATACCACCGCTGCCTAGATTTGTCGCGCATGACAAGGGTATGGGCCGATAGCACAGACTGAAGAACCGTGCCGAGCGATTTGTTCCGAATGACCGACGTCATTAGGGCACGCGTTGAAGCCGGCGGTTCTGTCACGGTGAGTCAAACCGTTGGCTTTGGTCTTTGTGGCAGGGAGGTTAGATCGTGCGCATCTCGTCATGGCTGAAAAACTGGCAACGAACCCGGCGGAACCGGATTGAGCGCAAGTCAACTTTCGTTGCGGCGGAGCAGATGGAACCGCGAGCAATGCTCTCGGCATCCGCTCTGTTAATCGCCGGGGAGTTGAACATCTCGCTGCAAACGGACGACAACGTCCAGGTCAGCGCGATCAGCGGGAACCTGCTGGTTCAAATCTCCAGCGGCTCAGGCTTGCTCACACCGGTGACCTCCTTGGGAACTGTGCCCGCCAGCGCGATCACCTCGATCGTGATCAACGGTGGCGATCAGGAAAACACGATCAACCTGGGGAATGTCCGCGCAACGGACTTCACCGCGCTGACCAGCATCCGAGTCAACGCGGGCAACGGCGATGACGTGATCACGGGCAGTCCGGACTTCAACGACAGCCTGCTGGGTGGCGACGGAACCGACCTGATCACTGACCAGGGTGGCAATAACACGCTCGAAGGTGGAGACGGAGCGGACACGATCAACAGCGGCGCGGGCAATGACAACATCCTGGCCGGAGATGGTTCAGACGTCGTCAATGCGGGTGCTGGCAACGACACGATCAACGGCGGTAACGGCTCGGACACGATCACGTCCGGTAGCGGGAACGACAGCGTCACCGGCGGCAACGGCGAAGACTCGATCACCGGCGATGCGGGCGATGACTTCATCAACAGCGACGGCGGAGCCGACTTCGTCAGCGGCGGTGATGGCAACGATTCCATTCTGGGTGGCGAGCTGAACGACGTGCTGCAAGGTGGCGACGGCAACGACACACTCAGTGGCCAAGCCGGACAGGACACGCTCGATGGCGAGCTGGGAGATGACTCGCTGCGAGGCGGCGTAGGGGCGGATTCACTCCTCGGTTCAGCGGGCAACGACTTAGTGACGGGCGAAGCCGACGATGACTTCATCGACGGTGGAGACGGCAACGATCTGCTGTTCGGTGGAGCGGGGAACGACGACATTGAAGGGGGCTTCGGAAACGACACGATTCGTGGCAACGCGGGGAACGACACGCTTTGCGGCACGTTCGATTCGGACAGCATCGACGGTGGAACCGGCGATGACTTCATCGAAGCGGTCTGCCTGGACGTGCAGCCGATCGGCCTTTCGATCGGCGATATCAACGTCGAAGAAGGGGGTTCGGCCGACGTCGTCCTGGTTGTGGACCAGTCCGGCAGCACCTTTGCCGCATTCGGCGGCACGCCGGTCGGCGATATCAACAACGACGGCTCTGCCAACACGATTCTGGACGCCGAATTGGCCTCGCTGCTGGCGTTTCAAGCGGACCTGATTGCCCGCAACGTGAACGCCAATCTGGCGCTTGTCACGTTTGCAACGACGTCAGTGATTCTCGATATGAACCCGTCCGTTCCGGGCGTGCAACTGACGACGACGCCGACGCAGGATGCCAACTTAAACGGTATCACTGACTTTGAAGAGATCGTCAGGTCTATTCAAATCACTGGCGCGACATTCTTTGAACCGCCACTGCAAGATGTGATTTCCATTTTTACGACGCTGAATACGGCCCCCGGTTCCGGAACGCTCGCGTTTCTTTCGGACGGACAACCGTTTGATGGTTTGCCGTTCCCCGCTTATTCGGACGAGGTAACGACGTTACTCGGACTCGGTGTGACGTTGCGGGCGTTTGGTGTCGGCAATGGTGCCTCGCTGCCTGACTTACAAGTCATCGACCCGACGGCCGCGATCTTCACGACCAGCGATGCGCTGGCGATGGCGTTGTCGAGCATCGGTGTCGTGGCTGCAGCCAATCAGCTCACGATGGCGTTGTCGGCCCCCGCACCAGTTCCCTTCTCCGTCGATTTCACGACGAGCGCCGGCACCGCCACGGCGGGCTCGGACTATCAAAACACCAGTGGCACGATCACCTTCGCCGCCGGACAAACGACCGCCATCATTCCGGTCGGGATCTTCGGTGACACCAACGTCGAGCCTCCAGAGACGTTCCTCATCACGCTGTCGAACATCCAACCACTGGCGTTCACAATCAACCCGCTGGTGCTGATCGACAACGTCGGGTTGATCACGATCTACGACGCAGGCTCAGTGGTTCCGCCGTCTCCGCCGCCAACACCCGCTCCTCCGTTGCCCACTCAGGGACGCAACATCGACCCCGCATCGGACACGCTGTTCGGCAGCGATGGCAATGACACGATCATCGGTGACTTAGGGAACGACATCATCAATGGCGGAGCCGGTAATGATTCGGTCGAAGCGGGATCTGGCAACGATTCGGTTTTGGGTGGCTCCGGCAACGACACGCTGCGTGGCGAGGCGGGTGATGACACACTCAATGGCCAAGGTGGTAACGACGTTCTCGATGGTGGCATCGGCAACGACACCAACGTCTGGGAGGGAGGCTCCAGTGGCAATGACGTGTTGGACGACACAGTCGGCGATAACACGTTGCTCGTTCGAGGCAACGGTGCAAGCAACGTGTTCACAGTCGCTCAGAACATCGACCGCTTGTTGACCATCTCGGAACTCGGCAAGACAGTCACAGTCGGCCCGACGTTCAACACCATCGTGATTGATGGCGGCAACGGCGATGACACGATCAACGTGGGAACGATTAACAAAGTTCAAGCCACGAGACTGGATGTGCGGGGCGGCCTCGGTGACGACCTGCTGACTGGATCGGGAGCGATCGGTTCTGTGCGGCTGTCATACGACGGTGGCGACGGAATCGACACGATCACCGGCGGCATCGGCGACGAGACGCTCCTCGGTGGAGCGGGCAACGACGTGCTCAATGGTGGTGCCGGAAACGACACCGTCAGCGGTGGCGATGACGACGACAACGTTCAGGGCGGAGACGGCAATGACTCCGTGAATGGCAATGCCGGTGCCGACTTCATCCGTGGTAATAACGGTGATGATGTCGGAATGGGCGGTGACGGCGACGACACGCTTGTCGGCGACGTCGGCAACGACACGCTGTCCGGTGACAATGGCTTCGACAGTCTGCTCGGTTCGGCGGGCAACGATTCGCTGCTCGGTGGACTGGGAGGAGACACGCTGGATGGCGGAGACGGCAACGACACGCTCGATGGCGGACGTAACAACGAC
>JANNDA010000098.1:0-2735 GCA_031387195.1 Planctomyces sp.
GAACGCATGGCCTGGGAATTGTTTGAAGATTGTGCGAGACAAAATATCAAACTGTTTGAAGTCCGTTTCTCGCCCGATTGGGCCTTTCACGGTCATCATGTCGATTGGCATGTTGGCATTAACTTTCAGCAGCTTTGGGCCAACGGCTAGCTTTGGTTGGTTGATGGGGGCCACGTTACTCGTTTCACTTGTCGGTGATTCGGTACTACTCCCTTGCATGTTGGGATTTTTCCACACCAAGCGGTTAGCTGAACTTCGGGACGCGTCGCGTCAGCCCAGAAGTGCGTCTCTGCAAGGTCCACATTTTTTGCGGTTGCTTCAGAAACGCTATCGCTTTTCTGGTCGCCGAAACCGCGAGAATGATTCGCAAACCTAATGCCTTTCTGTGAAAGACGTTGGTTGTGAATTCAGCGACTCGGCCTAAGATGCCGAAACGGCTCAGACTTCGGGAGCCGTTTTTCGTTTTCATTTGAGACCGAGCGTCTGGTCTACTCAGTTCCTTCTGTTACTCCACCTGAAAAACCACGATGAGCGATCATATTCTCCTGACCGGAGCGACTGGCCTTCTGGGACGCTATCTGTTGCGAGACCTCTTGCTGGCGGATGTCTCCGTCGCGGTGGTCGTTCGCGGTAATCGACGCCAATCGGCGGAGAACCGTGTCGCCGCTTTAATGGGGACTTGGGAGGATCTTTTGCAACAAGAGTTGCCTCGGCCCTATGTCCTCGAAGGGGATATCTGCGAGCCGGATCTGGGCTTGGACGGCTCCGCCAAACTCTGGATCGAGAACAATTGCGATACTGTTTTGCACAATGCAGCCAGCCTCAGCTTCATTGCCACCAGTGAGGATGGCGAGCCGTATCGCTCGAACGTTCGTGGGGTGGAAAACGTCCTTGAATTGTGCCGAGACACGGGGATTCAGGACTTCCATCATGTCTCGACGGCGTATGTTTGCGGACTGCGACAGGGGACCGTTCTGGAGTCGGAACTCGATGTCGGCCAACAGTTCGGCAATCCGTATGAAGCGAGCAAAGTCCAAGCGGAGACGCTGATCCGCAATGCGGAATTTCTCAGTCCGCCCACGATTTACCGTCCGGCCATTATTGTCGGAGACTCGAAGACGGGCTTCACCTCCACGTTTCATGGCTTCTATGCCTGTCTGGAATTGGCTCACCGGCTGGTTTCATCCATGGGGACGCTCGACTCAGACACCGCTGGCCAAGATAAAATTCGCATCTCGCTGGATGGCGCCGAATCGAAAAACTTCATTCCCGTCGATTGGGTTTCGAGAGTGATCAGCTTCTTGGTCACCCACCCACAGCATCACGGGCAGACGTACCATCTCACCCCACGCCAACAGGTCACCTCCGGCATGATTCGCGACGTTCTCGGCGGATCTCACGGATTTCAGGGAGGGGTGTTCTCTGGTTACGACAAGCCGATTGAAAACCCCTCGGAAATCGAGCGACTCTTTTACGAACACATCCGCGTTTACAACTCTTACTGGCGTGATGATCCGCAGTTTGACACGAGCAACCTGGAAGCGGCGTGTCCTCACTTGCCCTGCCCGACGATGGACGAAAAGCTCCTCGGGATGTTGGCGAGCCGGGCGATGGAAATGGACTTCAAGTGGCGTGACAAACCGATCAAACGCCAGCCGGTCCATGCACTGTCCTAGAGCTGTGACGCGAAGAACACACGATCCGAGCCACTGGCCTCAAATCGATCCGCCTTGAGCCGGGGAATCGTCGGTGGTTACAGTCCTGCCCGTTGATGCCGTGTCAATGAAAGACAAAGGTCCGAATTCGGGAGATTTGATGATGAGAGCGATTTACGCGAGTGCTGTGGTGGTGTTGCTAGTGGTTGTCGCAGGCGTGTGGGCGGCGGATGAGCCGGGAACGGTCACTGTTCGCAGCGTGCATCTCTGCTGCGGAGCTTGCATCGAAGGAGCGAAAGGCGCGCTCGACGGCATCGAAGGTGTCTCTGAGGCGAAGGCCGACGTGAACAGCAAGAGCGTCGTCTTCTCGGCCAAGAACGAGAAGGCCGCGCAGAAAGGGATCGATGCTCTCGCCGATCACGGCTTCTATGGCAAGGCGGCGATCGGCAAGAAGGATCTCACGTTTCCCGATCACGGCGTGAAGAAAGGTGAGAAGCGCGACAGCGTGACATTCACCGGCGTGCATCTCTGCTGCGGAGCCTGCCGCAAAGCCGCTCACGAAGCGCTGACCAAACTCGACGGCCTCACCTCAATGGACATCGACCCCGCCGCCAGCAGCATCAAGCTCAACGGCGGTGGCCTGATTGTCCAAGACGCGATCGACCTGCTGATTTCACTAGTAGATCCCCAACAATCCCCTTAGCTTCCTTCAAATTCTGACGCTGCCCAGTCAACAAAGTCTGACGGTAGCTGCTCAATAAACTTGTAGTTATCGCAGCTCGATCGGCTTTCTCCAAACCCAACATTTTACCAACCAACAACACACTCACGGCCAAGCGGGTGATATCTCTAGTTAATGGCGCATACCTTCCTTCATCAAAATCATTAATGCCAAAATACACCTGGCGATCGACTCCTTTATAAGTACCAAAGTTTTCTAGGTGCAAGTCGCCACAGATAAACAGTTGAGGTGCTCGATCGATCTTGGCTCCCACCGGCCAATCTTCATGAAACAAATGACAACTGCCCCGAAAAAGACTCCTTTAGCTTTTTTCGGGGCAGTTGTCATTTGTTTCATGA
>JANNDA010000119.1:0-1848 GCA_031387195.1 Planctomyces sp.
GTGATCATGATCCCGCCTGCCGCTTGCATGTGCGCGACCGCGAAGCGAAAGCACGGGGCGGAAGCCTGGCCGATATCGACCACTTGGCAGCTCATCCGGCGTAACGCCGCAGCAACGCCGTTCACCAAGTCGGGCGATGACGAACGGTAGTCAAAGCCCACGACAACGACGGGACCGGTGCGACGCAGCGGTCGTTTCGAGTTCGCGTCACGTAGATCGCTGCGTCCTGCAAGCGGCAATGACTCCCAGAGCAAATGGGCAAAAACTGCCGCGAACTCACCGGCCTTCTGACGAGTCAATTCATTGAGATAGACGCCTCGAATCCCTTCGAGCGTAAACAGTGAGCGTTGCGCAACGTGGTGTTGCGAAGCGTCCGTTTGATGAAATTGAGGTTGTGGGAGCTGCCCGATTTCGCAGCGGTGCGAGCAATCGCGACACTTCGGATAAAACGCCGCAAGCCGCGAGAGATGCACGGCTCGCGAGATGGAATGCGTCTCGTCAGGGCAAAGGTATCGCGGCTCAAGAGTGGGCAGCAGATTCAGCATTCGGCGTCCGTGCCTGTTCAAATTATTGTGGTCGCAACCGTTGATTCCTGGGGCGGATGCCACCGGCTACACTTCGCCGGAACATTGGGAACGGACCATAAAGCAGTCCGGTAAAACAGGTCAAGAACGGGTCCAACGAATGCATGCGACCGCTTTTCTCAAAGCTCCGGCGGACAGTTCGCTGGGAACCATCGTCGTTGTGTCGGGCGACGAACGATCGTTGAAGCTCGACGCATTCGCAGCGTTGTCCAAGTTGCTCTGCGGTGACGATTCCACAGACTCGTCGGTCACTAAGTTCGCGGGCAAAGAGGCCGATTGGAAAAGCGTCCGCGACGAATTATTGACCGTCTCCATGTGGGGCGACCGACGGCTGGTCATCGTCGAGAACGCGGAAGAGTTCGTTTCCGAGAACCGCTCGACGCTCGAAAAGTATCTGGAAAAGCCCGCGAAAAAATCACTGCTCGTGCTCGATGTCGGCTCGTTCCCCAAGACCACGAAGTTGTACAAAGCGGTCGATAAGGTCGGACTGCTCATCGAGTGCAGCGAGCTGCAAGGAGCCGAACTGACACGCTGGATTCAAGCGACCGTCAAAGAACGCTTCGCCAAACAGATCACTCGCGACGCGGCGATGTTGATTCCAGAACTGGCCGGATCGCATCTGGGATTGCTGGAACAAGAGCTAGAAAAACTGGCGGCCTATTCGGGCGAACGAGGTCAGATTGACAGCGAGGATGTTCGCAAAGTCGTCGGCGGCTGGAAGGCAGAGACGACCTGGACGATGTTGAACGCACTGCGAGACGGCCAATTAGGATTCGCGTTGACCTGTTTGGACAAGCTGCTGATCGCTGGCGAACCGGCCCCGAAGCTTTTGGGCGGCATCGTCTTCACCTTTCGCAAGCTCTCGATTGCGACAGAATATGCACGACAAGGACTATCGCTCTCGTCCGCATTGAGCAAAGCCGGGGTCTTTCCGCGAGACATCCCGGCCGCAGAAAGCTACCTCCGCCGCATCGGTCGTACGCGAGCTCAACTAATTTTGAACTGGCTGCTAGAAACCGACTACAACCTCAAAGGTGGATCGCGAACCTCGGATCGGTTGTTGATCGAGCATCTCTTCCTGCAACTCAGCGGCAAGCTCGCGGTGTAACCGGTGCTCGATGAGAGCAGGTTACTAGGTGTCTGCGTCAGAAAAGTAGGTGGAAATTTCTGAAGGATTACCGTCTGCCTTCAACCCGGAGGGTTTTCAGCCATTAGCCGGGGGTTGAGCGCAGCGACACCCCCGGTTTGGAAGTGATTGAGAGAT
>JANNDA010000019.1:0-4694 GCA_031387195.1 Planctomyces sp.
CAAGATCAGCGAGCGGACGAACCTCGTGCAGGCGCAGAAGTTTCGCGAGGCGCTGGAGAAGGCGATGCTCGGCTACACGAACAAGCAGATCTCCACCGCCGAGATGATCGCCAAGCTGCTGGAGCTGGCGAAGTGGGTCCGGGAGGCGAAGCAGCACGGGCAGAACCTGGGGCTGAGCACGGAGGAAGTCGCGTTTTATGACGCACTGGCCGAGAACGGATCGGCGAAAGAAGTGATGCAGTCCGACCAACTTCGCCTGATGGCTCGTGAGCTGGCAGAGATGGTCAAGAAGATGCCCAAGCTCGACTGGACGCAGCGGGAATCGGTCCGGGCAGACCTGCGTCGCAAGGTGCGGCGGTTGCTCGCGATGTACGGGTATCCGCCGGACCTGTCGGAAGATGCGACGCAGCTTGTGCTCAAGCAGGCGGAACTGTCGACGGAGGCGGGTGCGTAAAACCTCCAAATCGCAAAGTCATGACCACACTCCGAATCACACTCCGTCTCGCCGCCGTGTCCTTGCTGCTCCTGGCCAGCAATGCCTTCGCGGCCGACAAGGCCCAACAGCAGTGGCCGAACATCGTTCTCATCCTCGCGGACGACCTCGGTTACGGAGATGTGCGTTGCTACAACGAGCAGTCGAAAGTTCTGACTCCGCACATTGACCGACTCGCGCGCGAAGGGATGCGATTCACCGATGCTCATAGTCCTTGCACCGTTTGCACGCCGACGCGCTACAGCCTGATGACGGGGCAGATGGCCTTTCGCGTACCGAATGGCGCTACGGTCTTCACGGGAGTCGGCGGGCCGTCGCTGATCGCGCCCGGTCGGCTCACGCTGCCGAGCATGCTTCGCGACAACGGCTATGCCACGGCGTGCGTCGGCAAGTGGCACGTCGGGATGACGTTCTTCGACAAGGAAGGTCAGCCGGTGCGCGGCGATGGCATCGAGGCGGTACGTCGCGTCGATTTCTCGCGACGCATCGCAGGCGGGCCGGTTGATCATGGCTTTCAATCGTTCTTCGGGACCGCATGCTGCCCAACAACCGACTGGCTGTATACCTTCATTGAGAACGACCGAGTGCCTGTGCCGCCGGCCGGGCCGCTCGACAAGTCGCGGTTGCCAAAACATCCCTACGCGAACGATTGCCGCGCCGGGCTGATCGCGCCGGATTTTCCGATGGAGGAAGTGGACCTCGTCTTCCTCAAGAAGAGCCGCGAGTTCCTGGAGCAGCACGTTCGCCAGTCGCCGAGCAAACCGTTCTTCCTCTTTCACTCCGCGCAGGCCGTGCATCTGCCGTCGTTCGCCGCTCCGCAGTTCCAAGGAAAGACGAAGGCCGGACCGCATGGCGACTTCATCCATCAGCTCGACCATGTGGTCGGCGAATTGCTAACAACGCTGGAACAACTCGGCGTCGCCGACAACACGATCGTCCTCTTCACCAGCGACAACGGCCCGGAGACGACCAGCGTCATCCACATGCGCGCGGACTATGGTCACGACGGCGCTCGCCCTTGGCGCGGCGTCAAACGTGACAGTTGGGAAGGCGGCCATCGCGTGCCGTTCCTGATGCGCTGGCCCGACAAAGTGAAACCCGGCACGACGAGCGCGCAGCTCACGAGCCTCACCGACGTGATGGCGACGGTCGCTGCCATCATCGGTGCGAAGCTCCCGGACAACGCCGCGGAAGACAGCTTCAACATGCTTCCCGCTTGGCTCAATGAGAATCATGCGCCGATCCGGCCCTATCTCCTTCAGCAAGCGTTCGGTGGACAGCGGACCCTTTCGATTCGACGAGGCGATTGGAAATACCTTGCCCACACCGGCTCCGGCGGCAATCGCTACGAGAACGACCCCGGCCTCAAACTGTTCCATTTGCCCGACACGGCCCCCGACGCGCCCGGCAGCTCTACAACCTCGCAACCGATCCCGGCGAGATGAAGAACCTCGCCTTCGAGCGTCCTGAAATCGTGACCGAACTGAAAGCACTTCTCGAACAATCCAAAGCCACCGGCCGCAGCCGACCCGGCCAACACTGAACCAGGAACAAAACCATGACACGAATTCCAAGACTGACTTGCTCACTACTCGTATTTCTCGTTGCTGCGATTCCGGCTGCGGCGGAGGCCAAGCCGTTGCGAGTCTTCATTCTCGCTGGTCAATCCAACATGGAGGGCCATGCGAAGGTCGAGACTTTTGATTACATCGGAGACGATCCCGCGACGGCTCCGCTACTGAAGCAGATGCGCGGCGCGGATGGCCAGCCGCGCGTTTGCGATGGCGTTTGGATTTCCTACTTCACCGGAGCAGGAGCTGAGAACGGTGAAGGGCACGGCAAGCTGACGGCGGGTTATGGCTCGCGTCGGAACCCCAAAGAAGACGGCGGCAAGATCGGTCCCGAATTCACGTTCGGCATCACGATGGACGCGGCGTTCGACGAACCGGTGCTCATCATCAAGACGGCCTGGGGTGGCAAGAGCTTGAACACAGACTTCCGCTCGCCGAGCGCCGGGCCGTATGTCTTCAATGAGACGCAGCTCGCGAATTTCCAAAAGCAGGGCAAGGACATCGAGGCCGTCAAGGCTGCGAAGGCGACGGAGACCGGCCACTACTATCGGCTGATGGTGCAGCATGTGAAGACGGTGCTGGGCGACATCAAACGTGTTTGCCCGGCCTATGACGAGAAACAGGGCTATGAGATTTCTGGCTTTGCTTGGCTACAAGGTTGGAACGACCTCGTCGATTCCGGAACGTATCCGAATCGAAGCAAGGCCGGTGGCTACGATGCCTACAGCGAAGTGATGGCTCACTTCATTCGCGATGTGCGCAAAGACCTCAATGCGCCGCGGTTGCCGTTCGTGATCGGCGTGCTGGGAGTCGGCGGTGCGAAACCAAACGAGCAGACCATCGAGTTCCGCAAGGCGATGGCCGCGCCGGCCGCTCTGCCGGAGTTTCGTGGGAACGTGATCGCCGTCGAGACCGCACCGTTCTGGTCCGAGGAGCTCGGAGCCATCGCGGACAAGCATGACAAGGTACGTCAGATGAGCTACTTCCTGGACTCGAAGCACAAAGACCATCCGAACGCCGACGGCTCAATGACCGCCGAGCAGAAGCGCGAGCATGTGAAGAACTTTGAGACGAAACTCATTTCGCCCGCTGAAGCCGTTCTCTGGAAACGTGGAGCCTCCAATGCGGGTTATCACTATCTCGGCTGCGCGAAGACCTTCGCCCTGATGGGCCGCGCGTTCGCCGAAGCCACGCTCGCAATGATGAAGGACCAGGGACGCCGATAATGACCGACACCAATGCTGACGTGGCACTCCTCACCGAGCAGCGGTACACGGCTGCCGTTGCTGCTGAGGGGGATTGGTATCTGGACAACATCCTGCGCGATGACCAGTTGCTGCAAGCGGCTTTGGCGCGTCACGGCATCTCGTCGGTGCGGATCGACTGGGCCAGCCCCGATGTCGATTGGTCGCAATTCCGCTGCGCCGTCTTCCGAACGACGTGGGACTACTTCGAGCGACAGTCCGAGTTCACCGCCTGGTTGAACCGCATCCGGGGACAAACGCAACTCTGCAACGATGCAGCACTCATCGATTGGAACATGGATAAGCACTATCTCGCCGACCTGGAGGCGAAAGGCATTCCGATCGTGCCGTCGAGGTTCATCGAACGGGGCAGCACGGTCACGCTGCACGAACTGCTCGACGAATCCGGGTGGGATGAGGCCGTTCTCAAGCCGTGCATTTCCGGGGCGGCCCGTCACACCTATCGCGTCAATCGTGAGAGCGCCACTTCACTGGAGCCTGTCGTGCGGCAACTGCTGTCCGACGAATCGCTCATCCTGCAACCGCTCCAACAGAGTGTGCTGCGTGACGGCGAGGACACACTCATGTTCTTCAACGGCTGCGTGACTCACGCGGTGCGGAAAGTCCCCAAGCTCGGCGACTTTCGCGTCCAGGATGATTACGGGGGAACGGTGCATCCGCATGAACCGTCGGCAGCTCAAATCGAATTCGCCCAACGAGTGCTGGCCGCGTGTCCGTCCGCACCGGCCTACGGTCGCGTGGACCTGGTCCGGGACAACCACGGAAAACTCGCGGTCATGGAGTTGGAGCTGATCGAACCCGAACTCTGGCTGCGAAACCATCCTCCCGCAGTGACCGCATTCGCTGACGCCATTGCCAAGCTCGTTCTCGCATGACCTGCATCAGCCAAGCGCGGATGTCGTGCAGATTCGGGAAGCTTTGTGCGCGGATTCACGGTTCGATGCGATTCTGGGCCAAGAGAGTGATGGTCGCTGAAACTAGAATTGAATCCTTCAAATCCATTATTCGCAAAGTGAGAACGCCTTCCATGAAGATCGCACGCATCTTTGCTCACCGAGTTGAGCTGCCATTGGTCGAAGGCTCGTACAAGTGGTCTGGCGGTAAGTCGGTGTCGGTGTTCGACAGCACGATCGTCGGCGTTGAGACCGACTGCGGACTCGTCGGGTACGGCGAGGTCTGTCCGCTGGGGCCGTTCTACCTGCCGGCGTATGCAGAAGGGGTGCGAGCCGGACTCCGCGAACTGGGACCGCATCTGCTCGGCTTTGATCCGCGCGAGCTTACGAAGCTCAATCATCGGATGGACGCCGCGCTCAAGGGGCATCCGTATGTGAAAACGGGAATCGACATCGCCTGCTGGGACATTCT
>JANNDA010000136.1:0-2139 GCA_031387195.1 Planctomyces sp.
GTTGGCCGTGCCATTGCGGAGATATTCGTAGTCAATGATCTTCGTCGGGCGTTCGGGAGTCGCTTCCAATCGGGACTCTCACATGATCCACAAGCTGTTTGCTAGCTTCGTCAAAACAGACCAGCGGTCGTGTGGGATCGCGCGGTCGCTGGGAGACGTTCAGAGTCTCTTCCATCTGACAGACGAACTCGGCATTGGCTTCGGGAGGGATCACATCACGCGCTTCTCGCCAGGGTTTGATGTCGTTTTTTAACGTCTTGCGAACGGTCTCGCCGCTGATTTTTGCGACGATCTTCAACGCCACGAATTCGCCGGCGAGCAGTTGCATGGTCCACGTCGCGCGGCCATCGGGCGGAGTCGAACAGGCCAGCAACGCCAGTCGCGCTTTCACCGCCCCGTCCAGCTGCCGCGTGCGAGTCACTGAGGGGGCGTCGTCGTGCCGTGGCCGCCTCCAGCCCTTCAAACACGCATCGCTGCCGCAGTCGAGCCACCGTGTCGATGCTGACCTCAAACGCTTCCGCAATCTTCGAATCCGGCCACTTGGGCCCGTCGGCATCCGACTTCAACAGCATGTTGATTCGCAACACCCGGTCCTTCGCGATCCGAGGCTCTCGGAGCAACGTCTCCAACATCAACCGCTCGTCAATCGACAATCGAACCACCGCCTTGGCATCCGTGCCTATGATCACCCCCTGAAATCACCGCAACCCCAATTCTCAATAAAACGCCTCCCTTCAATCCCTGATTCCACGAAACCTCGCAATCTCAAGTTGCTCGACCACTAGCACGACGCGCCAGCGAGTGGTTGCTTTGTAACCATTTGCCGGTGCGTCGTGCTGGTGTGCCAGCGAGCCTTTCCCAATTTGAAGCATCAACCCGCCGTGGTGACAGTAAACAGCGTGACTTGAATAACGACTCTCCCCCCCTAAGATACGCCCCGCTTTTGAAGCGAGCCGGAGTGGCGGAATGGCAGACGCGCGGGACTCAAAATCCCGTATCCTTCACTGGGTGTGTGGGTTCGACTCCCACCTTCGGTACTTATTTCAGGCGTAGTCAATGACTCGCCAACGTGCTCAGAACCCCGGTTTATCCGGGTTTTTTCGTTTCTGGCGGACAACTCTCCGAAGCGGGTTTCGCTCCGGAAGAATTCTCAATCGTTGTCAGGGTTTCTCCCCGGTTACCACTGGTTTGGGCCAATTTGGGGCCAGTGGATGGGCCAGTAAAATCGTCGGTGCCAGTTGGCTTCATCGTCTCTCGTTCCCGTTCAGGCGTTCGGGCTCAGCACGGAATCGCGGCCATGATTCGGGGCAAGGATTTTCTTATACTCCGCGCGGTCATGGACGAGAGTTTCTTCAGGCAGACGAAATCGCGTACCGCGAGGGGTATAAGTTCGCCGAAAGCTCCGCAACCGGACCCACTGAAACGGACTCGTGAACTGCCTTGATCCGGGCTGACTACGCCGCGTTTCATGAAGCTCGCGACTGCCTGACCGCGTTGGGCTTTCAAGCACCTCGTGCCGACATGGCCCACGCACTCCTCTGGCGACGGCTCTAAAACGGTGGCCATGTTCGATTGGCATTGGCCGATTCTCGCTGGAACCAACTTCGTGGCCGAGGCCATTGCCAAGCGGACGACGAATTGGTCATGCGGCCCACCGAGTTGGAGTTCTCGGTCAGCACCCAGCCGGAGCAGGTCCGAGAATTTCTGGCTCACTCGTTCGCGGGCGTGAAGATTATTTTCTCGACCTATCAATCGGCGGACGTTGTCGCGCGCGGGATGCCTCGCAATCTGCGATTCGGCATCGGCATCTTCGATGAAGCTCACAAGACCGCTGGCCGAGAGGGAGCCAAGTTCAGCTTCGCCCTCAAGGACGAGAATCTGCCGATTCGCAAACGGCTGTTTCTGACGGCGACGCCAAGGCATTACGAGCCAAGTGTCAGTCAAAGGTAGTCACTGTTTTCGGTGCTTGTTGGGTGGCTTGTAGTCGATGGTTTTGATCGTAATCGTTCACGGAGTCTAAAAACGATCTCGCGTCATTGGGGTTTTTCTGCGATGAGTGGGTGATGTCGTCGGTCGTCACGGAAGAACTGATTGCGAGACAAACGCCTGAAGCGCAGGCGATCATTCGGTTGTTGCTGG
>JANNDA010000138.1:0-3121 GCA_031387195.1 Planctomyces sp.
ATGGGCACTCTTGCCCGTCCGGTCTTCGCCCTCGCTCTTCCTAAAGGAATGGAACGTCACAGGCAAAAACAAGAGCGGACGGGCTGGTGTGCCCATCCAACGACTGCAAGTCCGGTTCGATCAGCGCGACATCGACGCTGACATCCAGCAAATGCCGGCCGCCGCCGATGAAGACTCCCTTCAGCGGGCAAACGTCGCCGTAGTCGCGGCCCCAGGCGACCGTGATGTGTTCCAGATTGGGGAACAGGTTGTTCGTCGGGTCGAGATCGAGCCAATCGCCCTGGCCCAGATAGACCGACAGCCAGGCGTGCGAGGCGTCGGTTCCGACCAAGCGCGGCTTGCCGGGTGCGGGGCGAGTTCGCAGGTATCCGCTGACGTAGCGCGTGGCGAGGCCCAGCGATCGCAGCGCCGCGATTTGAAGGTGTGCGAAGTCTTGGCAGACCCCTTTCCGCAACCGAAAGACGTCGTCCACGGGTGTCGTCACGGTGGTTGCCTTGGAGTCGAATTCAAAGTCGCGATGAATCCGTTCGGTCAATTCAGCCGCCGCTTCGAGCACTGGCCGACCGGCGGGGAACGACTGGTGGGCGTACTCGGCAAGCGGCGCGTTTCCCAAACTGCGGGGCGAGTCGAATGTGAACTCGCTGGCGGTCAGATCCTCAGGGGATGCAGGGCTGCGCAACATCTCGGCGATCCGCTCCCAGGGGAGAGTTTGATCGACGGGCGGGATCATCCGTTCGCAAAGCTTGACTTGGCTGATCGACGTGACCGTCATCTTGTCGTAGCCACGATTGAACGAGAACGCCCAGACGTTGTTCCCGAAGTAATCGTGACGATGAGCCAGGCTGGTCGGCGAGGGATGCGCCTCCAACTGATGATCCTCAAGACGCTGAAACGGCGTGTCGCGCGGCTTCAGCCAAGCCTCGTTGTGGCAGACCGAAACCGGTTGGTCTCCGTGATACGTCGTCTTGTGAGTCACGCGGTACTTCATGTGAAGACATTTCCCTCGCCGGTGATCTGCCGGGGTGTGCCCGAGTGCAGCAGATAGCGCAACTGCAACAGATCGGTCAGCGATTTGAACTGGCCATCGACATCGAGCAGCAGTTGCAGAAGCTCGTCCGGCTGCGCGGCTTCGAGTTGCTGCGGCGTAACCATGCGGACGGCGTGCAGGGCGGCCATCGCCAGCCGCTTTTCTTCGGTGTGCAGCGGGCTGGAGTGGTCTTGCGGCAGCGCATCGACATGCTCGGAGATCGCCACCGCCTGAAACGCCAGCGATCGTGGATTGGTCTCGTCGGAAATGAACAAGTCCAGCACAGCATTCGGCTGCAAATTGTCCAGGTATCGCGAGCGGTACGTCATGCGGCAGTCCAAAATCTCGAGCAACGCGCGCAGCACGGCGTGATTCTGAAGCTCGTCGGATGACACGACTGACCGTAGCAGCGAGGCGACGTTGTGCCCGCGTTCGATCCTGCGGCCCAGATCGAGGAATCGCCACGCCGGGCCACGAATCATGCCGTCCGCCAACAAACCACTCACCGCGGAGAGATCCACGATCAACATGTTGATGCGGGCCAGCAGCCCCGCCGAGTCCGGTCGCTCGGGAAAACTATCCTCAAGGAAATCTGAAGTCGTTTGATGAATCGTCAGCCAAGTGTCTGGAGACAAGCGGTCTCGGACCAGCGAGCCGATCCGCAACATTTCGGTGACGGCGAATCCCAATCCCTGGACCTCCGCAACATCGAACACGGCATCTGGTAATACGCCATCGAGCTTCGGCAGCAGACCGGAGAACGCCTCGACGGCGAAGGCCGGTTCGAGCTGCCCCTGTTCCGCCAACGCCCGCACGAGCGCGGGAAGTTCTTCATTCGATTCTGGATCGGTCGTCAATCGCTCGGTCACTGCTCGAATGATGCGCGCCAAAAAATCGACCCGCTCCATCGACCAGCCGAGCCAGAACAAATCGTCCGCCACTCGGCTGGGAAACAACGCCCCGCTACGCCGCAACGCGACCGGCTTGTCGATCGCGTGCAGCAACGACACTTGATCGACCGGGCCATCCGACAGCACCCACAGGTCTTTGCTGCCCGACCCGGCAGTGATCGACAACTCCATCGGATCGGTCGTTCGCTCAATGCGAACTAAGCCGCCCGGCATGAGGTGGTATCCCGGCCCGTCGGACACGAGGAACGCACGCACGGCGGCATGTCCGCTGCGTAGGTTCCAGTCCGCGTCAAACACCGGCACGGCTGATCGCGCGATCGTCTCTTGAGCCACGAAGGCTTGAGGTCGCGCCGCGATCCGGGCCAGCAGTTGGTCTCGCTCACCAGCAGAGAGCCGTTCGCCGAGAATCTCTTCGCCGCCACTCGCCGCGAACGCCGGCTTGATGACGAGCTGGTCGAGATGTTCGACGACGTACTTTCGCGCCGCGTCATCGCCGCACCACCAAGTCGCGATCGACGCGAGCTGCAATTCTTCGCCCAACAACTGCTGACACAGCGCGGGCAAGAACGCCATGAAAACCGGTGCCTCGACCAACCCGCAGCCCGGCATGTTGGCGATGCTCACCGTCCCCTGGCGCGCGGCTTGCAACAATCCGGGGACTCCGTGTAACGACTTGCCGCCCAACTCCAAGGGGTCGATGCCGCGATCAGTGCCGCGCGACAGAATCACATCCACAGGTAACAACCCGGCCAGTGTCTTGAGGAAGACACGTTCGTCGCGCACCGCCAGATCGGCCCCCTGAGCCAACGTGTAACCGAGATACCCCGCCAGATAGACGTCTTCAAAGTAGTACGGACTCGCCGGGCCCGGACTGAGCAGCACGATCCGCGGGTTGTCCGACTGCTTCGCGGCCAACTCCTTCAGCGCGTTTTGCAGCCGCACGAAGAACGCCGCCAGCCGCTGCACCGGCTGGCGGTGCATGAGACTTGGAATGGTGCGCGACGTGACGATCCGGTTCTCCAGCGCATAGCCCGCTCCGACCGGGGCGTCCGTGCGATCGGCCATCACGAACCATTGGCCACTCGGCCCGCGAGCCAGCTCCGCCGCGTACACGATCATCGAACGGGTCGCGCGATCGTGGAGCCCGCAGAACGGCCGGAAGAACTGCGGGTGTCCGAACACA
>JANNDA010000159.1:0-1634 GCA_031387195.1 Planctomyces sp.
TGGATGAAGGTGTTCCGCTCGCGTCGTTGATGAATACGGAAAAGGCTCGTTCGGAGCAGATCATCAGCCCCGTGTTGATGGAGGCTCGACGGCAAGCGGGGCGAAGCGTTGCGATTTTTTCGGGAGTCGAGTTCAACGTCGATGCGGAAAAGGGACTCAAAGGGAACTGCGATTTCTTGTTGAGTCTGTCAGACGAGCAATTGGCCGTCGAGAGCCCGGTCGTCGCAGTGACAGAAGCCAAGAATGACAACTTTGTACTCGGATACGGACAGTGTTTGGCGGAAATGATCGCCGCTCAGATCTTCAATGAAGGTCGTGGCGAGAAGAATCAAATCATCTACGGTGTGGTGACAACGGGAACAAACTGGAAGTTTTTGAAGCTCGTGGGCGACACGGCCTTCTTGGATCTTGAGGACTACCACATCAGTCAGCCGGATCGGGTTGTGGGAATCTTGGTGGCGATGCTTCGCGGAAGCGCGGCGTAGTTGAAACGGGTTTGATATGGCTAAAGCACGCGCGATTGTGAAACGCCTGAAGGCGGTCAAGAACATTCGCAAGATCACCAAGACGATGGAATTGATCGCGACGGCTCGCTTCAAAAAGGCGATGGACCGAGCGACCGAGGCCGCTGCATACACCAAGAAGATCTCCGAGATCGTCGCAGACCTCTCGGCCACGAACCTGACCTTCACGCATCCACTGCTGAAGGCTCACGAGACGCAGACCAACGGCATCCTGCTGGTCCTGACCTCCAATCGTGGCTTGTGCGGCGGCTACAACGGGGCGGTGTTGCGGCCAGCGTTGGCTCGGCAGAAAGAATTGAAGGGGAGCCTGAATCTCAGCGTCGAATGCTCCGGCCGCCGAGGCTTGGCGTTCTTGAAGTACCAGCAGGTCAACGTCACCGAGCAGTTCACGAACTTTGAAGACAAGCCCGGCTACGACGAAGTCGAAGCGATCGCCAATCGCTACATCGAGCTGTATTGCTCCGGAAAACTCGACCGGCTGGACATCGCCTACACGAAGTTCGAGAGCGTGTCTCGGCAAAAACCTGTCGTCGAAACGCTGTTGCCAATCGGCAGCATCGGTGCCGCGGGCGTCTCGCCCGTGCCCGGTGCGGAAAAAAAGATCGACTACGAATTCCTGCCGTCCGCCGGAGAGATTCTCGAAGAGATCGTTCCAGCCGCGTTCAAAGCTCGGCTTTTCAAGTGCTTCCTCGACGCGGCGGTCAGCGAACAGATCGCTCGCCGAGTCGCCATGAAAGCCGCCACCGAGAATGCGGGCGACATGATCAAATCGCTCTCCATGCAATACAACCGGGCCCGCCAATCGCAGATCACTTCGGAGTTGTCCGAAATCATCGGCGGAGCCGCGGCGCTGGAGGCGTAAGAAGAAGAAGACAGCAAGACAGTGGGATCACATCGGGTACAATGAGATTCGGAGGTGCCATCATGCCAACGACTCTTGAACCGGAAACTGAAATGGGACGAGTAACGACAGCCGCAAAGATCGAGAACCTTGATGATCTCGTTCTCGCACATCATGGGGCGATCAGTCCCAGCGAAGTTCGCTCGATTGATGTCTTGGATGCGCTTGTCGATACGGGATGTACTGTGATGGGAATGCCCAAGCGGTTC